>NZ_JANPGM010000493.1:0-2225 GCF_031423935.1 Chamaesiphon sp. VAR_69_metabat_338 | reverse complement strand
CAAAGTTAGGGAGATGTCAAAATAATGAGGCAGCAGCGGCAATATTGCTCTCGCATTTGCACAATCTCGCATTATCCGAAAATATCGGCTTGCATGGATCGATCGATACCGATCGTGCTATTACTGAGGCGATCGAGTCATTATGGAAAGGCTTGGCTCCATAGTCGCAAGGAGAATTGGAGAATTGCTGATAAAATAGTCACTCAGTTGATATAGGTGGTATTTGATGCCGATCGATCGCAAGTGGACATCCAAAAAGAAAAGAGCATTGGAAGTATTGCTCAGATTGAAACGACTGTATCCAGATGCCACTTGTAGCTTAGATTATACGACTCCGGTTCAGCTTTTGGTCGCGACGATTCTCTCAGCGCAGTGTACCGACGAGCGGGTAAATAAAGTGACGCCAGCATTATTTGCTAAATTTCCCGATGCTCGATCGATGGCCTATGCCGATATTTTGGATATTGAAGAATTGGTGCGATCGACTGGTTTTTATCATAATAAAGCTAAAAATATTCAGGGTGCTTGCCGCAAGATAGTTGAAGAATTTGATGGCGAAGTGCCACAACTAATGGAGCAACTATTGACATTGCCAGGAGTTGCTAGAAAGACTGCTAATGTGGTTTCCGCTCATGCTTTTGGTAATATTCAAGGTGTGACTGTCGATACTCATGTCAGACGCTTGACTAATTTATTGGGATTAACTAAACATCAAGATCCGATTAAGATCGAACAGGATTTAATGAAGTTGATTCCGAAGGTAGATTGGGAGAATTTTTCGATTATGACGATCTATCATGGACGTGCTATTTGTAATGCGCGCAAGCCCAATTGTCCCGACTGTGAATTAGCCGAACTCTGTCCAGCAGCAGGGCAAATCCTTATGGCTAGAACAACAGCGAAGACTAGTATTCGGAAGTAACTGGTTGCTCACAGCCATCGTCACCCCAATAGGATCTGACTGAGTAACGTTAACTTGTAGGGGCAGTGCCTTGTGCCTGCCCCGCACCAATGCTGCTTAATTACTATAGTTGGATCGATCGAGATCGAGAATATGCAGAAAATAGATTAACCTGATGCATTTATCGAAATTTAATTAACAAACGGTAACAACAACTACTAACTCAGATCTAGCATTCCCGTAACTTAAACGTACTGAAATAGACGATCGATTCATGACGACTCGATCGAGCTTTTGCAGTTGTTGTCTTTGGGGCTATAGCCTGATGCTAAAGGGATTACTTTCGTTCAAAAATCCGTATCGAACCTTGCACCTGACTTGGTTTGCCTTCTTTCTGACCTTCGTTTGCTGGTTTAACTTTGCCCCCTTTGCGTCCATCATCGGTAAAGAATTAAGTCTAGATGAATCGCAGATCAAAACACTCTTAATTTGTAACCTAGCAATTACAATTCCGGCACGGATTATTATTGGTGCCTTACTCGATAAGTATGGCCCACGCATCACCTATTCGATTCTACTGATGTTTGCGATCGTCCCTTGCGTCGCGACAGCTTTAGCCCAAGACTTCAATCAAATGGTGATTGCCCGTTTGCTGATGGGCATCGTCGGTTCTGGCTTCGTCTTAGGCATTCGGATGGTGTCCGAATGGTTCCCTCCCAAAGATATCGGCATGGCGCAGGGTATCTATGGCGGCTGGGGCAACTTCGGAGCTTTTGGTGCGGAATTTGCACTGCCATTAATTGCTGGCGGTACGGCATTTCTAGCTGGTGGTAACGCTAACTGGAGACTGACGATCGTACTGACGGGTGTAATTGCCGCTATTTACGGAGTCATTTATTTTAATAGTGTCACCGATACACCGCCTGGGAAGGAATACAAGCGTCCGAAAAAATACGGCGCGATGGAAGTTACCAGTGCTAGAGATTTTTATGGGTTGCTGATTATGAACTTCGGGCTGATTTTTGCCCTCGGTTTACTCGCTTGGCGGTTAGCTCAAAAGAAACTGCACTTCTTGAATGCTGGGCAAATGTATTTCATTTGGTTCTTGCTGGCGGCTTTATATGCATACCAGAGTTATCAAGCTTGGTTAGTCAATCGCGACGTCGTGTTGGGTAGAAAGCACTTTGCACCAGCCGAGCGATATGAATTCGGTCAGGTTGCCTTGTTGCAATTTACTTATATCACCAACTTTGGTTCCGAGCTTGCGGCTGTCTCGATGTTGCCTGTCTTCTTTGAAAAAACATTCGGACTTCAACATGCTGCT
>NZ_JANPGM010000492.1:0-2095 GCF_031423935.1 Chamaesiphon sp. VAR_69_metabat_338 | reverse complement strand
AGACTGTCTTCCCTTCATGGTTTTCGCCTTCTTGGTCCCAACCCATCGAAGCCGCCCAAGTCACACAACAACCACCCACCGCCAAACTGGGATCGACTTGATGGGATTCACACAAGGCAATTATCTCTGGATCTCGCGCTGCTAATGCTTTGACTTCGATCTCAGATTCCCCCATCTCCGATCGTCTAAATGCCAGGTGATGTGTAGTCCGTTTCGATCGCCATCTACCAGCACTATGCTGAAAAAACTCCATTACGTCCATCATGGGCGGATTCTTCTTAGTAACTCAGTCTTAATTTTAGCAATTTATTAGGGGATAGGGGATAGGGAATAGGGGTTAGGGGCACTGCTCAACAGAGCGTAGACGGAACCTCCGACACCTTAAAGTTGAGTAGTCAATATCGGTAGATGTATTGAATTTCATTCTTAAATCCAACTAACCTCCTAAAGATCTCTCCCAGTTCTACCCCCTATTCCCTATCCCCTATCCCCTATCCCTTAATAAAATAGTGACCTAGTGGTAAAGTTTTGTTAAACTATAGAATGGTATCCCCGCGCTCTCGACACTACTCCTGGAGAAAATTAATTTCATGCTGCGACTGGAACATATCTGCAAGATTTATCCCACAGGTGAAGTCCTCAAGGACATTAATTGGGAAGTAAAGCCAGGAGATCGAATTGGCTTGGTAGGTGCCAATGGTGCGGGTAAATCCACCCAAATGAAAATTATTGCTGGGCAAATCGAACCCACCAGCGGCGAGATTATTCGACCGAACAGTCTCAATATTGCCTATCTCAACCAAGAATTTGATGTCGATCCGACGCGGACAGTCAAAGAAGAATTGTGGCAAGCTTTTGGCGAAGCCAATCGCGTCCACTCCGAACTCGACAAAATTCACCATCAGTTAGAAACTGCGGCTGGTGACGATCTGGACAAGCTGCTCGATCGGATGGACAAATTTCAGCGGTTATATGAAGCCTTAAATGGTTATGCTCTAGAAGCAGAAATCGATAAGATTTTGCCCGAAGTGGGCTTTGAATTGGAAGATGCCGATCGATTGGTCAGTGCCTTTAGTGGTGGTTGGCAAATGCGGATGAGTTTGGCCAAAATCTTACTGCAATTCCCCGATTTACTTCTACTCGATGAGCCGACCAACCATTTAGATTTAGAGACGATCGAATGGTTGGAAAATTATCTGCGCAAGCTGGAAACGCCGATGGTAATTATCTCACACGATCGCGAGTTTCTAGACAGGCTTTGCAATCAGATCGTCGAAACCGAGCGCGGTGTTTCGGCGACCTATTTGGGCAACTATTCATCCTACCTCGAACAAAAAGCAGAAAATTCCTACGCTCAATTAAATGCCTTCGAGCGTCAACAAAAAGAACTCGAAAAACAACAAGCCTTCGTCGAAAAATTCCGAGCTAGTGCGACTCGGAGTACCCAAGCGAAAAGCCGTGAGAAACTCCTCGACAAAATCGAGCGCATCGAAGCACCCGCATCCACGATGCGAACCCTCAGTTTTCGTTTCCCCCCAGCTCCTCGCAGCGGTCGGGAAATAGTTGAAATCCAAAATTTAGAACATGTCTATGGTGATAAAATTCTGTTTCTAGGAACGGATTTATTTATCGAACGTGGCGATCGCATTGCCTTTTTAGGCCCCAATGGTTGCGGTAAATCCACCCTGCTCAAAATGATTATGGGGATGGAAACTCATACTAGCGGCTCCATCAAGCTCGGCGAACATAACGTCATTCCCAGTTACTTCGAGCAAAACCAAGCAGAAGCGTTAGATCTCAGTAAAACAGTCCTCGCGACTATTCATGATGAAGTTCCAGACTGGAAAAATGAAGCAGTCAGAACTTTATTAGGTCAGTTTTTATTCACTGGCGATATGGTGTTCAAAAAAGTCGAATCGCTCAGTGGTGGCGAAAAAGCTCGCCTCGCGCTGGCGAAGATGCTGCTGATTCCCGCCAACTTATTAATTTTGGATGAGCCGACCAATCACTTAGATATTCCCGCCAAAGAAACGCTCGAAAATGCCCTGATTAACTATGATGGTACGGCGTTAATTGTCTCACACGATCGCTATTT
>NZ_JANPGM010000491.1:0-4272 GCF_031423935.1 Chamaesiphon sp. VAR_69_metabat_338 | reverse complement strand
TATGGGCACACTAGCGCGGGGGTATCTTTTGGATTATCGATCGGTTGCGATCGGATCGGGACATACGGTCAATTCGCGATTTGTCAATGGCTGCGCTCACAATTAGTGCCGCTGTTACTCACCCCATTTCAGTCTGAGATGCCTCAACATCGATAAATAACTACTCATTCTTAGCGATCTTGGAGATCTATTCTAAATGTCCCTGACTGGCTATTTATCAGAATACTCATTAGCCGAAATCTTTAATTTTGTCCAAGATGGCAATAAAACGGGATTACTATCGATCGACTCAGATCGCTGCTTGAGTCGATCGCTCGATAATTCATACCACATTGCTTTCCAAACTGGACGGGTAATGTCGGTGAGTCACGGACATGGATTAGAGTATCGCGGCTTGCTCAAGATGATGGAGCAACGACAATGGCTCTCGCCAGAACAATTGACGGGATTATCGATTAATGTCAATAAACTCGGTCAACCATTGGGTACTTACCTCAAAGGTTGTAACGCGCTCGACACCGAACAACTGCGGCTACTGTTCGACGCTCAAGTCGTGGCAAATATCTGCAAATTGTTTGGCGAGATTCATCACGGGCGATTTAATTTCAATCCCCAAGCACCGTTAATTTATGCCGAAATGACTGGCATCAGTTTACATGCCAAAGAGGTATCGCTCTTAGGATTGCGGATGCTCCGCGATTGGAGTAGTTTGAGTGGCAAATTGCCTACTCCTACAGTGATGCTCCAACGGATCTCGTCAACACTGCCGGATCTGCGGCTAGATAGTCAAGAAACCAAAGTCTGGAATTTAGCACTGGGCGAACTATCGATCGAGCAGATTGCCGCACAATTGGGTCTAAAAATCGAGCGGGTGCAACAGATTGGTTTCCGACTGTGCGCGATCGGTTTATTAGAGGAAGTATTACCAGTCGCGATCGCTAAACCGATCGAACTCCAGCCTAATAGCAGCCGCCCTGCGACGCCTATCTCTGCTTCATTCCTGGGCAAGTTAATGGGATTTTTGAAGAAGAAATAATTGAGATATTTTTAAATCTCGATCGCCAACGATCGAGACTGACAATAGTCGCCAGTTAGCGCGCTTTATTGCGATTGTGCTCGGTCGTTTTGACACGATCTAGCATTGTTTGGAGATGCCATTAATAGTGGTTTTGTAAAATTAAATTATATTTTCTAATTAGTGTTAGCAACTGTTGCTAAATGGGCACAATGACATTGGAGTTAAATTAAGTAAGTCTGCCAAGATTTCCCAATTATCACTTCGAGACGGTGAATCCCCGCAGCCTCTAACTTAGCAGCTTCCAACCCTTATCCCCGTTCCGAAAGGATTTATTAATAATATGTCGAACGCACTTTCTAGTCGCCCAACATTGGGTCAATTCAGCAGTATCGTTTGTTTCAAATCAGTAATCACTGGTATGGAAGAAGCTTTAGGCGAAAAAGCCACAGCGATCGCTTTGATTGCTGCTGGTCGCGAACGCGGTAAAAACTTGGCTAAAGAGTTAGGCTTGTCCGGTTCTACCGAAGATCTCAGCGTCATCGCTGCTAAATTAAACGAAGCAGTTGGTGCTAACGGTACTCACCTGACTGCGATCGATAAAATCGTCAAAGAAGGCGATATGTTCAAAGTTTATTGTTCTGAAACTGTTTGCTCCGCTGGCGAACCTCAAGGTTCCGATCGTAAATGTACTTTCACCCTGGGTGCAGTTTGGGGTGCATTAACCGAAGTCACCGGCCAAAAGTTGCGCGGCGTGCATACTGAATCCGTCTTACGCGGTGGTGCTAACGATGTATTTGAATTCACCGCGCTTTAATAGCGGTTGAATCATCAACTCACAAATTTCGATCTAACTAACTAACCTAATCATATTGAGGAAATCATGGGCGCAAGTACAATTGGTGGAATTTTACAGAACTTTGTATCTGGTACGGCAGATGTCCAAGGTGCAGCCTTGGTATCTCACGATGGCTTACCACTAGCCTCCAGCCTACCTAGTGCAATGGATGAAGAACGTACTTCGGCGATGTCGGCAGCGATGCTCTCCCTCGGCGAGCGGATCGGTAAAGAATTATCGCGCGGTAGCGTTGAGAAAATCATGGTTGAAGGTACTGATGGTTATGGCATCTTAATCGGTTGTGGCGACGACGCGGTCTTCCTCGTGTTGGCTAATCATTCCGCTAAACAAGGACTATTGATGCTAGACATCAAACGGACTGTTTCGGACATCAAAGCTGCTTTGAACTAGTCACAGGATGATGGTACTAACGATCGTCACTGCCAAACCTTCCGCAGCTCGATTGTTGGTACCGATTGATGTTAGAGAGTTTACAAATTTTCTCTCTAACATTAAATTGAATTGCCTGTTATTGGCGATCGAATCGAGTGACTCAAGCCACAATTTTTAGGGGCAATCGCTGTTAGTAATTAATGCCTTGCGTCGATCGAGATCGCGACATAAAAATTAATTTAAATTAAACATTTGTGATATGTAATCAAGCATTAGTGGGTATACTCGACCTAGTAATGCTCTCCAACTCGATTGGATAGATATCTCATTCTCAATTACTATGTTGGAGATATAAATGTCCCTAGCTGGCTATTTATCAGAATACTCATTGGCCGAAATTCTGCACTTTGTGCAAGAAGGTAATAAAACCGGCTTATTGTCGATCGAACCCGATCGCGGCTTGAATCGATCGCTCAGTGATATTTATTATATCGCTTGTCAAAGCGGCAGAATTATGTCTGTCGTCCCAGGTAATGTCGCGCAGCATCAGGGGTTGCTTGGCACGATCGAGCAACGACGATGGTTAGTACCAGAAAAGGTGGCAGGATTAAAGTCTCAGCTGACAATCTTGCGCCAACCATTAGGTACCCATCTCAAATCGCTAAATCTGATTACCGCCGAACAACTCACCCTCCTCTATAACTCCCAAGTAATTGCCACTACGTGCAAACTATTTGAAGTTCATCACGGTCGGTTTGAGTTCAATCTGGAAGTACCGCTAGTTTATAGTGAGATGACAGGATTGAACTTGAGTGCCCACGAATTAGCATTATTGGGCATGAGAATGCTCAAGGATTGGAGTGGCTTAGAAGCCAAATTACCCGCCTTAGATTCTGCGCTGCAAAGATTGTCTTCCCAACTAGGTGGAATTAGACTCGATACCCAAGAATTGAAAGTTTGGAACTTGTCACTTGGCGAATTGTCAGTGACTAAAATTGCCGAACAACTAGGACTAGAGAGCCAAAAAGTTCGCCAAATTGGGTTTAGGTTGAGTTCGATTGGGTTGGTACAAGAAGTCAGTGCCGAACCGATCCAACCATCTCGCAATGAAGCAATGGATGCACCGCCAGTGTGTGTCGGTGGTGGCAATTCCCAAGTTCCGGTATCTGCTTCGTTCCTCAGTAATTTAATGGGCTTTTTGAAGAAAAAGGGTTGACACGTCATGGAAATAATGAATCTAGTAGTCACAGGAACGGTAGGTGCGGGTAAAACCACCTTTATTCGTTCTGTGAGTGAGATCGAAGTTGTAGATACAGATAAAAAAGCTACCGATGATGTGGCCAACCTCAAACAAAATACCACTGTAGCAATGGATTTTGGTACGCTCCAATTTGGGGAAGAGATGGCCTTACATATCTATGGAACGCCCGGTCAGACGCGGTTTGATTTCATGTGGGAAATTTTGATCGAGCGCGCTCATGCGTACGTGTTGTTGATTGCCGCACAGCGTCCGAGCGAGTTTCATCATGCCCGCCGGATTATGAATTTCATGAATCGGCACGCGAATATTCCGATGATAATTGGGATTACCCACAGTGATTGTGAAGGTGCTTGGAATCTGGAAGATATCGCTTTGGCTTTGGGCTATCAAGATAGCACCGCTCGTCCGCCGATCGTGCTCGTAAATGCTGAGGATGGCGAATCGGTAGCGATGGCTCTAGTCTCTTTAGTCGAACACTATATGCAAACAAATGCTGCGGCAGCTATTGCGGCTTCATAGCTATTTTTAGGCTGTATTGTAAATGCTAAGTAGTTTATAACAATAAAGCTAGCGTTGTTAAAAACCCGACTTTTTAGAAAAGTCGGGTTTTTGTCATAACCCATATAACGATCGCAAATTTTCTGCTGTTTTTTTAGCGAAACATTCAGTAAATCATCAATATTCTTCAGGAGAGCTAACCTTTGAACTTTTTGGTTAAGCCTACCGCCTTGCGATATTTATCCATTTGTCCTTGTTTTTCAAATA
>NZ_JANPGM010000490.1:0-14267 GCF_031423935.1 Chamaesiphon sp. VAR_69_metabat_338 | reverse complement strand
AATCGATCGAACATCATCATCCCAAATTATCACAATCGATCCTAGTGAGGATGGGCGGGTTCGTTTGAGATAGATCGAATTTAGCGATAATTATTTGCATAAACCCGCCCCTACAGATCCTATATTTGATGGTCGATCGGGTCATGTTGATCGATTAAAATGGTAGATAAATTAGATTCGATCGCTTTTATAATTATTGTAATCATGCGATCAATTTACTCACCTAATAAGATTGGTATTTATTATATGATGTAAGTTACAAAATAATTAGTGAGAGAATCAGTGATAGATCCCAATCTCAGCTTTCTAGTTTCTGCAACATCTATGTTCATTTCAGGTACAACAGCTTGGCTAACATTATTCCGTCAGGGCAAGCTAAAAATGACGAAGCCAACAATCGTATGTTTTGGGATTACTGTAGAGGATCGAAAAGTTATTCCAAAAATATTTTTACGAACTCTACTTTATAGCACCGCAAAGCGCGGCATTGTAGTTGAAAATATGTTTGTTAACCTCAGTCAAAATGGACTTAATCAAACATTTAGCATTTGGGCATATCGAGACAAAGAGTTAGTGAGGGGTAGTGGAATTTACATTAGTATGGAGGGAACTGCCTATGAGCATCAATTCACACCGCTTCCTGATAGCAATGAATTTAAGTTTTTAGCTGGCAACTCTGTGTTAAAAGTTTTCGGTTTAACTGTTGGAAATAAAAATCCTTTCTTAATGACAGAAATTCATCTCCATTTGACGGAAGAACAAGTATCAGCCATAATAGACAGGAAAGCTTTTATCTGGTTTGATTGGAACCCAATATTGCAAAGTTATTCTCCTCAAATTCTCACTGGAAGAAGTTAAGCATTATCTATCTCTTCAGACAATTATTTTGATCGAGTCATCAAAAAACAGAGCCTATAGCTAGGCTCTGTTTTAATGTTTAATTGTCAGTTAATTTAAACTACCGCTTCATCTCTGACTAATTTCTCCCAACCGAGATCCTTGAGATTCTCATTTCGGCGCAACGGACGAGTTACTAATTCCAAAATATCGCGAGAATTAGTGAAACCGTGCATTTGCGCGAACGTAAACTCAACAGACCATTTAGTCGTAATGCCCCGTGCTTCCAGTGGATTGGCATGAGCCATTCCGGTGATGACTAAATCGGGTTTCTGCGCGTAAATCCGTTGCAACTGATTATAATTGTCGGGTTTTTCCATGATTGTCGGTAATGGCGAATTCATTTCCCGACAGGTTTTTTCGAGGAGAGCGAGTTCGGCTGCTTGGTAGCGTTTATCCATGTATGGAATGCCGATTTCTTGAACTGTCATCCCGCAGCGAATCAGGAACCGCGCCATCGAGACTTCCAGGAGATTGTCGCCCATGAAGAAGACAGATTTACCGCGAATCAGTTTGACGTATTCTTCCAAACCTTCCCAGATTTGCGCTTCGCGCTCGTCTAATCCTTGTGGTTCGATATTAAATACCGAACAGATTTTCTCAATCCAGGCGCGGGTGCCGTCTGGCCCGATCGGGAATGGTGCGCCAATTAGTTTACACTTACGACGGCGCATTAGTGTCGTAGCGGTGCGACTGAGGAAGGGATTTACACCTGCGACGTAGTAGCCTTCTTCGAGTACGGGTAACTCGGTAAAGCGTTTGGCGGGGAGCCAGCCATCGACTTTGATACCTTGTTTTTTTAGTTCTAGTGTCAGGTTGGTGACGACAGGATCGGGTAAGGAGCCGAATAATACTAGTGGTGGATGATCTTTATATTCGGAGTCGGAAATAGTGACATCTTCTTTCTTGCGTCCGAAGTTCATCAGTTTAGAGATGGCATTGCGCTCGTCTTTGTCTTCCTGAGCGACAGGAGCCTTTTCGGGACAACGCGCCGCCATTGCCGCGAGGACGGTATCTTCACCTTGGGTAAAGGCATAGTCTAACCCATTGGCGCGAGCAGTCACGATCGGGATGCCCAATTCAGCTTCCAACCGTGGAGCCAAGCCTTCCAAGTCCATCTTAATGATTTCGGTGGTACAGGTACCAATCCAGACAATTACGCTGGGGTTGCGATCTCGTTTAATCTGTTCGCACAAACGTTTGAGTTCGGCATAGTCATTCAACTGGGCGGAGATATCGCCTTCTTCCAATTCCGCCATCGCATAGCGCGGCTCGGCGAAGATCATTACGCCCATGGCGTTTTGGAGGAAGTAACCGCAAGTTTTGGTACCGATGACGAGGAAGAAGCTATCTTCGATCTTTTGGTATAACCAAGCTACGCAACTAATCGGACAGAAGGTATGGTAGTTACCAGTTTCGCATTCAAAATTTAACGCCTGTGGCTCTGCTGCAACAGTCATATATTATTCTCCATTAAATATAATTTTTAATTTGTTGGCTGCGGTTGATGGGGTACCCACCCCGTCGCTACGCGCCACCCCTCCGTTCGCGAAGCGTCTGCCTGCGCAGAGGAGGGGATTTTTTAGATCTGTAGGTTGGGTAGAGCAAACCGAAACCCAACACACTCACAGATCGATTGCGTGGATGTTGGGTTTCACATTCGTTCAACCCAACCTACAGATCTGCCCACTTCTTCACCAACCCAGGGATAAATACAATCTCTAGTTTAATAGTGGGTGAGGGCGGGTTTGTACGATAGTTATCGTTACAGCGGAGATTAATAGCATCGACCCGCCCCTACAGATCCTGGCGTGGAAAATCCCCTCCTCGGAGGGGTGCCTGAAGGGCGGGGTGGGTAGATCCCCGCCACCCACTAAACCTAAACCATCATCAGATCCACTTTCTCGCTAGCATCCTGAGCCTTCGGCTCAACCGGATTGAGATAGAAATCAGATAACAGACTGAACAGATCCCGGTCGGGCGCATCCGTCGGCACAACACCTTCAGGTAATGCCAGAATTTGATCCGCGATATTCAGATAGTAATCGCAGACATATTCCAAAGATTTATCGGTTTCTGCCATCTCAAACAAGGTCTTACCTTTAACGCGAGAGACGCGAATATCTTCAATCAGTGGTAATACTTCCAATACGGGCATCGGGACTGTTTCGATATATTTATCGATCAAGTCGCGCTTGGATGTCCGATTGCCGATCAAACCAGCTAAGCGTAAAGGATGCGTCCGCGCTTTTTCACGTACCGATGCGGCAATCCGATTGGCAGCAAATAAAGCATCAAAACCATTGTCCGTAACAATCAAACAGTAATCGGCGTAATTTAGAGGCGCAGCAAAACCACCACAAACCACATCGCCAAGTACATCGAATAAAATAATGTCGTACTCGTCAAAAGCATTTAATTCTTTGAGCAGCTTAACTGTCTCTCCTACTACATAACCACCGCAACCAGCACCAGCGGGAGGCCCGCCAGCTTCGACGCAATCAACGCCGCCATAACCTTTGTAGATGACATCTTCAGGCCAGACATCTTCGTAATGATAGTCTTTTTCTTGAAGTGTATCGATAATTGTCGGAATCAGAAACCCCGTCAGAGTGAAGGTACTATCGTGCTTGGGGTCGCAACCGATTTGCAAGACTTTTTTGCCGCGTTTTGCTAATGCGACGGAGATGTTGCAACTAGTTGTGGATTTGCCAATCCCACCTTTGCCATATACTGCCAGTTTCACGATCTGCTAGTCTCCATTACTTAATGTGGGCGATCTCAAACGAGAAGAACTATCTATAAAATTTCTGCTACGTCTAGCATTATTCACTAACTTCCCCGGAAATGGGGGAAAATTTACAATTCGATCTGGATTTTAAATTGCTTAATCTATTCTATAAGTTACTTAACAAGCTTTAGATCGGACTCATTCAGCTTCAAGCCGCTAAGTTAATTCTCAACAATATTGATGTTTGACTCAAAGCTATATTAGAACAATAACAAAAAATACTCGATCGCAGTCACAGAGCAGGGACTGCTCAAAAAATCGATCGAAAATACCCCTCATCGACGCTCTCAGTCGCTAGTAACGTTCCTGGGTAACTGGTTAGGGCGTGGGGTTCGCTCGACCTGGAGACTAAGATGGCGTTATTGAGCCATAATTTGCGTTCGCGTAGCGTGCTGGAGGCGATCGAGATTGCCACTAAAATATCGATAAATCCTGGGACGATCGTTAGTTTGTAAAAATTAGTTAAGTTTATAAATATCTGACTTTTTTGTAAAAATTGGTTAAGTTTTGAAGGATCGATCGGGTCAGAAATTGTTACAGTGTGAAGCCGAACAGATACGAGCGTAATAGTGTGATTTCAGTTGAATACGTGTTGGCAGATCCAGAATTTAGACCGCTCAGAGCCGTAGACAGAGCAGCCGCTCTCGATGTCAAAGCTTATTTACCAACACCTACAGATAACTTTTTAGAGTCGGTAATGGCGACTCAGGCTCTATTTATTGCCAAAAATCCGGAAGGTGCGCTGTATATTAATGGCAAAAAGATTACTGAAGAATTGACGCTCGGCTTATTGCAGCAGTACGAACCACAGCTCCGATTTTTGATGCTCGCTCCAGGAGAACAAAAAATCGTCAATGCCGGATTTAAAGTAGGTTTGAGTACTGATGACCCTAATAAGATCGCCACGATGTTGGTGTGTCCGCGCAGTGGCTTGGCGTGCAAAAATTCGATTACGGTAATTAATGCGCCAGGGATTGTGGACGAACATTATCCCGATTGGGTGGGGATTGGGTTAGTCAATCACGGCTCGGATTTACATTTATTCAGTCATGGAGCGAGAATCGCACAGGTGATGTATCTAGAGGCATGCGTGGCACAGGAGCGGGTGGTAGAGGAATTGACAACGGTGGGCGAGCGAAAGGGTGGTTTCGGGCATACAGGGATTTGAAGATGGCGTTGGTGCGTTACGCTGGCGCGATAGCGACGCATCAACCTGGATGTTTCCTCCAGGTTGTGTGCGTCAAGACAACACACCCTACGTCGATCGCAAATAACGTGAGACGATCGAATCGTAGGATAATGGGCTTTGGCAAATCACTTGACCTCCGTTAGGTAGCGCGTAAGCTTCGTGTATGAATATAGTAGATAAGACATACTTAGAGATTCTCGATCGAATCCTCATCGAGGGTACGAGAGAAACTAACCGTACTGGTACCGATACAATTTCATTATTCGGATTGAGTTATCGGCTACCTGTCACCGCCCAAGCGTTCCCGATTTTGACGCACAAAAAGATTCAATGGCGCAGCTTGGTGACGGAAATGATTTGGTATCTATCGGGGGAGCCACATATTCGCAACCTCAAACAACACACTAAAATCTGGGATGCTTGGAGCGATGCAGATGGTAATTTAGAAACTGCTTACGGTCGGTTTTGGCGATATTATCCAGTTCCCGATTATGCGGCTCCAATTCGGCGCGAAGATAGTAATTATTTGTGCGATGGTGAATCGTTGGTTAATCTTGCAGATAGTAAGTATCGACACGATTTAGTTATAAATGCCCAAAAGCAAATAGTTTTGCCTTGTTTCGATCAATTACGATGGGCGATCGATGAATTAAAACGCAATCCTCGATCGCGGAGACTGCATATCACTGCTTGGTACCCACCGAATGCGACTATCAGTAAGTTACCACCTTGTCATCATAGTTTTACGTTAAATTATCAAGGTGGTAAATTAAATTTACATCTCCAACAACGATCGTCAGATCATTGCGTGGGTAATCCTTTTAATCTAACTTGCTATTCACTGCTATTGTTACTAGTTTGTCGGGAAGTTAAGCTCGAACCAGGCGATTTCTATCATTCGATTACCGATGCACATGTGTATGTGGATCATGTCGAGCCTTATCGGAATGCTAGTCGGGAAGCATATGAGTTGCCACAATTAGATTTGAGTCAATTGGGCGATCGATCGATGTTCGACTTGACTTATGATGATATCGATCGGATTCAATTAGTCAATTATCAACATGGTGCCTTTATTAAATTACCAGTAGCAGTATAAATAATCATGCAAAAAATTCTAATTGCAGCGATCGATAAAGATGGTGGTATTGGTAAAGATGGCTATATGCCTTGGCATTATCCAGCAGACTTGAAACTATTTATGAATCTGACAATGGGTAACACGATCGTCATGGGGCGGAAAACTTTCGATGGGATGTTCGATCGAGACAAAGCACCTTTAAAGGGTAGGCAGAACGTGGTGATAACATCTCAGGCTGACGAGTATCGATCGCGATTTGCAGACAAGTATCCAGCCGCAGAGCTAAGTTTTACTAGCGATCTTAATTGTGGAGATATAGAATTAGGAACGAATACCAAGGTATTTTATTGTGGTGGAGCTAATCTATATCAGCAGGTATTAAATTTAGTCAATCTCGATATTGTCTATCTTTCTCGCCTGGATGAAAGTTATGATTGCGATACATTCTTTCCGCGCCATCCAGAATCGATCGATAAAGAATTTGAGCCATATCTACCACCTCACTTTATTAATAGCTTCTCCGATACGATGGCAGGTAAAAATCCTTTCACTTTTCAAATATATACGCCTAAGCCACTAATAATTTACTAATATTTGTGTTGTACTTAGCTGAAACGTAAGTAATGGGAATAGCTCATTATACATGTATACCTTCTAAAAACTAAAGCCCAAAGCCTAAAGTCTAAAACCTAATGTATGATATTTCCTCGCGTCCGACTTGGGATGAATATTTCATGATGCTGGCGAAATTGACAGCCACTAGATCTACTTGTTTAGCCTTCCCTGTCGGCTCGGTAATTGTCAAAGATCGCCAAGTATTATCGACAGGCTATAATGGTTCGCCATCGGGTTCGGTACATTGTACGACGCAGGGATTTTGTTATCCCGAATTGAGTGCGTGTAATGCGAGTAAAATTTTGCCCTCACGATCGGTACATGCCGAAGCAAATGCAATCGCCCAAGCAGCTAAACACGGTATTTCTACAAATGGAGCAAGTATTTATGTAACTTTGGAACCCTGCTTATCTTGCTTAAAAATCATCATTTCTGCCGGAATTCGGGAAGTATTTTATGAGACAACGTTCAATACTGGCGACAATCTCAAAGTTCGCGATTTCTTGCTAAAAGATAGCTCGATCGAACTCATCCCGATTCAGATTTCCGAGGCAACAGCCAATCGATCGGCAGCATTTTTACTCAACCCGACATCGGTAGAGACTGTTTGCTAGTAGACAAAATCATCATCCTAGCCATTCTCTAAATTAGAGCTTGCGTAATCGATCGAGGTTTGCTATGATGATACATTGCAACGGGACGTAGCGCAGCTTGGTAGCGCACTACTTTGGGGTAGTAGGGGTCGGAGGTTCAAATCCTCTCGTTCCGATTTGACGGAAATAAAAACGCAGAAGGGTTCTTTGAAGGCATTTATCGCTGTCGGAGAACCTTTTTGCGATCGATCGGGTTTCGATCTTGTCACCGTTGTTCGTTCATCATCTGCTCCACAAAATTCGTATAAACTTCGCCCCGAATAAAATTGGGATGTTCGAGAATGCGTTGGTGAAAATCGATCGTAGTAGGGACGCCAGTAATTGCATATTCACGTAATGCGCGGCGCATCCGGCGAATGGCGGTATCTCGATCGACTCCCCAGACGATTAATTTGCCGATTAGAGAGTCGTAAAATGGCGGAATGTCGTAATCGGTATAGACGTGGGAATCGATCCGCACTCCTGGCCCGCCTGGGGCTAGATAACCAGTGATTTTACCTGGGGAGGGGCGGAAGTTGCGATCGGGATCTTCGGCATTGACGCGACATTCGATCGAGTGTCCTTTCAAGACTACTTGTGATTGAGTTAGGGAAAGTTTTTCGCCTTGGGCAACTTTAATTTGTTCGGCAATTAAATCCAATCCGGTAATCATTTCGGTGACGGGATGTTCGACTTGGATGCGGGTATTCATCTCCATAAAGTAGAAATCACCGTGTTTGTCGAGTAGAAATTCAACTGTCCCGACACCAGCATAGTCGATCGATTTGGCTGCGGCGATCGCGGCTGCACCCATTTTTTTGCGTAATTCGGGCGTTAATGCCGGACTGGGGGCTTCTTCGAGTAATTTCTGGTGGCGGCGTTGGATCGAGCAATCGCGCTCGCCCAGATGGATGACATTCCCATAATTATCGGCGAGGATCTGAAACTCGATATGGCGCGGACATTCGATAAATTTCTCGACATAGACGCCACCGTTGCCAAATGCGGCTTCGGCTTCGCCTTGAGCCGCATGATAAAGGCGCACTAAGTCTGCTTCTTCATGTACCAGTCGCATCCCGCGTCCGCCGCCGCCAGCGGTGGCTTTGAGCATAACTGGATAGCCAATTTGGCCTGCAATTTTAAGGGCTTCGTCGGCGTCGGCGAGGAGTCCGTCGCTACCAGGTACCGTCGGTACGCCCACCCGCTTCATGGTTTCCTTGGCGGTGGATTTGTCCCCCATCGCTCGCATCGCGTCGGGGGAGGGGCCGATAAAGGTGAGATGATGATCCGCACAGATCTCGGCAAAACGGGCGTTCTCCGCCAGAAAACCATAGCCGGGGTGAATTGCAGTGGCATTTCGCGTCAGGGCGGCGGAGATAATATTCGGGATATTTAGATAGCTCTTACTCCCAATTGGTTCGCCGATACACACTGCTTCGTCGGCGAGTTGGACGTGGAGTGCGTGCCTGTCGATCGTTGAATGTACGGCAACTGTCCCGATCCCCATCTCGCCACAGGTACGAATGATTCTCAGCGCGATCTCGCCCCGATTGGCAATTAAGATTTTAGAAAATGACATGACGATCGACAGTCCTAACTTTAGAGATGGGGAGTGACAGATTTTCTGTTCTGGCTCATGACTTAGTATATACAAAGTCGTGAGCCTGTTATCATTTCGCCCCATCCACAGCCAGGATCGATCTACCCACCTACCTCAAGAACTTAGATGGATATCCAGATTCGCCCAGCTCGTTTAGAAGATATTCCCGCTTTAACAAGTTTAATTCCCCTATCGGTGAGGATGCTGCAAGCAAGCTACTATACTCCCGCACAGATTGAAGGAGCTTTAGGCACTGTGTTTGCAGTGGACAGTCAATTAATCCGCGATCGCACCTATTTTATTGCTGAGAGTGACAGTCAGATTGTCGGCTGTGGTGGCTGGAGCAGACGCTCGACTAGTTATGGCGGAGATCTCAATCAGAGTGCCGCCGCCGATGAGTTAATCGATCCGAATCTTCATCCTGCCAAGATTCGCGCATTCTTCGTGCATCCAGCATGGGCGCGCCGAGGTATTGGCAGTCAAATGATGCGTCAGTGCGAGGCGGCGGCTGTAGCTGCTGGATTTGGAACGATCGAGATTGTGGCGACGTTAGCTGGCGAACCTTTATATGCTAGGTTTGGATATCGAACAATTCAGCAATTTGAAATTCCGCTCCCAAACAATCTCACCCTTCCTGGAGTGAAAATGTTCAAAGATTTTTCTGAATCTCACTAACATTAAAACTGTCAGAACTAGCTTTAATGACTCCCGCGACCGCAAATTAAGGTGAGATTTTTCAAGCGTAATGCTAGTTGCTCGTTGAGAACAGTCGGATCGTATCGCCATTCCCAATTGCCCTCTGCCAAACCGGGAAAATTCATCCGCGCGGCTCCACCCAAACCCAAGATATCTTGGAGCGGAAAGATTGCCAGATGTGCAACGGAAGTCATCGCCAAGCGGATCAGATCCCAATGCACTCCCGCCGAACAAATTCCGCCAGCATACAACAAGAATCGATCGCGTTCGACGCCTTCTAATTTTTCAAACCAACCAACACTGGTATCGTTGTCATGGGTACCTGTATACACCACAAAATTCGGTGCGTGATTGAATGGTAGAAAGGGATTACCATTGTCCGAACCAAAGGCAAATTGGATGATTTTCATGCCTGGAAAACCAAACTGATCGCGCAAGGCTTCTACATCCGGGGTAATTACGCCCAAATCTTCAGCCAAAATCGGCAAATGCCCCCATTTTTGTTGAATGGTGTTAAATAAATCTGCACCGGGAGCCTCGATCCATCGTCCATTCATGGCGGTAGTTTCGCCCTGCTCTACTGCCCAAAATGCTTGGAAACCCCGAAAGTGATCGACCCGAATTACATCGACTAATTTGAGTAATGATTCAAATCTTTGAATCCACCAATTAAACTGCGTATGTGCTAAATTTTCCCAGTTATAGACGGGATTGCCCCACAATTGTCCGGTTTCGCTAAAGTAATCGGGCGGTACGCCAGCCATGAGGGCGGCGGCTCCAGTTTCGGGATCGAGTTCAAAGAATTCTTGATTTGCCCAAACATCTGCGCTATCGTGAGCGACATAAATCGGGATATCGCCAACGATTTGCACTTCATGTTCTCTGGCATATTCTCTCAATGCCGACCACTGTTCAAAGAACTTAAATTGAATGAATTTATGGTAAGCAATTTGGTTTTTAAGTTGATTTTGCCAGTGAATTAGGGCGATCGGTTCGCGTTTGACTAAATCTGGTTCCCATTGATACCAGCCCTTGCCATCGTGTGCTTCGCGCAATGCCATAAATAAGGCATAGTCATCCAACCAATAGATTTGACTGTGGCAGAAGTTATCGAAGTTATGTTTGCGATCGGGTTCGGCAAAGCTTTGAAATCGATCGAAGGCGATATGAAATAGTTTGGTTTTAATTTCGATCGCGAGTGCGAAATCAACTTTATGAGTCGGAAATGTCGGTAAGTTTTCCAAATCTGTTGGCGCGAGTAAGCCATCGTCTAATAGTTTAGCCGGACAGATCAGCAGGGGATTGCCGGCGATCGCCGAATAACACATATAGGGCGAGTTGCCATAACCCGTCGGCCCTAACGGTAAGATCTGCCAATATTTCTGCTTGGCATCATGTAAGAAGTCAATAAATTTATATGCATTTTCACCCATGTCGCCAATCCCAAAGGGGCTAGGTAGTGAGGTGGGATGGAGGAGGATGCCACTGGAGCGAGTCATAGATTAGGGGATAGGGGATAGGGGATAGAGTTTAGAAGATAGGGAATAGGGATTAAAATCGAGAATGCGAAGGAGGCAAACAGAGCATCGTTCGTTAGCTCAATTATTTATTTTAAAGATTGAGAGCAACGGTTTAAATGGCTATCCATAAGGATTGTTTTCCCTTACAAATAGCCATTTTTCTAAATCCCTATTCCCCATCCCCTATTCCCTATTCCCTAGAATTTAAGTACCTTCGCCACTGTCTGCACATCTTTATCACCGCGTCCCGAACAATTGATGACAATCTTGGGACTGCCAGTAAGTTGCGGGCACAGGGTTTCGAGATAGGCGATGGCGTGGGAGGTTTCGAGGGCGGGGATAATCCCCTCTAACTTGGACAATAACTGGAAAGCCACCAGAGCTTGCGTGTCGGTGACGCTACAGTACTCAGCGCGTCCCAAGTCTTTGAGATAGCTATGTTCTGGCCCTACTCCAGGATAGTCCAATCCGGCACTGATCGAATGGGCTTCGGTAACTTGGCCGTCGTTATCTTGGAGCAGATAGCTCATCGCTCCGTGGAGCACTCCGGGACGACCTTTGGTCAGGGTGGCAGCGTGTTTGTCAGTGTCTACGCCTTCTCCAGCAGCTTCGACACCAATCAAGCGGACGCTTGGCTCCTTGACGAATTCATGAAATAGTCCCATTGCATTGGAGCCGCCACCGATGCAAGCGAGGAGAATATCTGGCAAGCCGCCCCATTTTTCAATTGCTTGCGTGCGAGTTTCCACGCCGATAATGGCATGAAAATCGCGGACGATCATCGGATAGGGATGAGGGCCAGCAACCGATCCGAGGATATAGTGCGTGGTTTCCACATTTGTCACCCAATCCCGAATCGCTTCGGAGGTGGCATCCTTGAGCGTGCCCGTGCCAGCGGCGACCGGACGGACTTCCGCACCGAGCAGTTGCATCCGAAACACATTCAGCTCTTGGCGTTTCATATCTTCTACGCCCATGAAGATGACACAATCTAGCCCGAATCGCGCGCAGACGGTAGCGGTGGCGACGCCATGCTGACCCGCACCAGTTTCGGCAATGACGCGTTGTTTGCCCATCCGTTTGGCAAGGAGGACTTGGGCGAGGGCGTTATTAATCTTGTGCGCGCCAGTGTGATTGAGGTCTTCGCGTTTGAGGTAAATCTGGGCACCAGTGCCATCGGGACGCGCATACCGTTCGGTCAGGCGCTCGGCAAAGTAGAGGGGGCTGGGTCTGCCCACATAGTCGTGGAGGAGTCCGTTGAGCTGCCGGTGGAATTCGGGATCTTTGGTGTGGCGATAGTATTCGGCTTCAAACTCTAGCAATGCTGGCATCAGCGTTTCTGGGACATATTTCCCCCCAAACTTGCCAAACCGACCGAGATTGTCTGGCTGTTGAAGCGGTAACTGGCGATTTTGGTTGGGCGAGAGGGGCGTTTGGGTCATAAGTTTGGTGGTGGGATCTGCTGAAGGGGCTGACAGATAGGACGATCGCGTTTCAATCAGGGGGAATTGCGATCGCGATGACGATCGTCGGCTTCGATCGATTATTATACCGTTGCTAGTTGGTAGGGAGCCAGTACGATCGAAAAGAGGGCAGTCTAGCTGAGACTGTCCTCTTGTTGGTAATTTCGATCGCCTTAAGTATTTGGCGAAGTTCCGTTGCCCACACCCCGCCCTCGCCTCCGGCTCTGGCTCCCCTCTCCCAAGTTTGGGAGAGGGGGTGAGGGCGAGATTACTAGGTTTTACACACTGGATTCGAGATCGATCGCTAGCCTAAATACCTAACTAGACCTGAGTTAGGAATGAGAATACCGATTTAACGATAGTAACGGTAGTCGCGATAATAACCACGATCGGACGGTCGATAATAGCGATCGCGTTCGTAATAGCCTCGTCCCCACCGAGCGCGAGCTTCGCGTTCGCGTTGCCATTCCAACCGCCGACGATAGCGATCTGCTTCCCAATTTGAATAGTAACCGCGATCGCGATCGGGGCCGACTCTCAAAATTACTTGGGCTTGCAGATCTGCGGCTGGTTGTTTGATGGCGGGTTCTGGGCTACCAGTCGCAGCCATTGCTTGAGACGCTGGGAAGAGGGCAATTGCACCCAGTAAGCCGATTGCTAATGTAGTAAGTTTTGACATATATAAATCATCCTCATGGTGACGTAAAATCGCTCGTCAACGTAACAGGCTGAATCTCATTCGGATAAGTAGATTAATTTCAATTTATCGCGCGCTCACGCTCTATTCATCCATCGAAAGTAACAGTTTTTACTTGCTATTGACTACCGAAAGTCATCATCTATTTAAAGAGAAAGTATGACTATAGTCATGTATTTCAAGCGGCAATCGAAGTCGATCGAGCTGGAGAAGATCGATGACAAAAAGAGGCAATCTAACTACATTAGATTGCCCCAGCTTAGATATTCAATTGCAGCTTAAATTAGACTCGGTAACGACCTAGCGATCGCGACGATAGCTACGCTCGTTGTAGGAATTATTGTAGTCATAGCGATCGTTGTACGAGCGATGGTGGCGGTCGTAGCGACCATGGCGAAAGTGTGCGGATTCCCACCGTGCTCTAGCTTCGCGTTCGCGAACTAATTCCATCTGACGATAACGATCTGCCGTCCAGCCTTGACGATAGTCAACATTCTGACGTGTTTGCGGCGTTACCACGATGACTTGTGGAGTGGTGGATCTAGCTGGTTGCTGGATGATGACTGGCGGATTATCGTAGATAGGTCGGGCTTGAGCGGCTGGGACGATCGAAATTGCAGTAAGTATGCCGACAGCTAATGATGTAAATTTCAACATGAGTAAATCCTTGTAGTTACTTAAGATCGAACTGGGAAATAGCGGGTTGGCGATCGATTCGTTCTTGATTGCTATCACTTTAGCTCGATCGTCCCCAGTCGATCTTCGAGCTAAGGTCATGCTTTCAATCCATTTTTACCTATCGGAAGTAACGATCTAGCCAGTAGTAAAGTCGTGACTATAGTTAGCAACTAAATCGCACGATCTATCGTCATCCAAAAACCCAAGTTCTCGAAAAAGTTGGGTTTCGATCTTAGAGGATATCTGAAAAGGTTGTTTGATGTGAATCGCAGATCCAAATCCCCCTGCTTGGTGCGCTAAACCGTCGGGAAACCCGACGAGCGCGCATCCGCTAAATCCCCCTTAAAAAGGGGGACTTTAATTCCGGTTCCCCCCTTTTTAAGGGGGGCTAGGGGGGATTCTCTAGGG
>NZ_JANPGM010000489.1:0-3971 GCF_031423935.1 Chamaesiphon sp. VAR_69_metabat_338 | reverse complement strand
TCGGTTCTGCCGAATCGCAGCCAGGAAATAACTAAGCGATCGCTTTGACTCGATCGCTTATTATCAGATCGATCGAGCATTTACAATCCCTGCGATTCGGCAGAGCCGACGCTACGCGAACGCAATTAGAAAACAGCTAACCGATCGAGAGCGCGTCACAACATTTAACACGATCGAATACACTCTAGCGATCGAGACCAACTAACAGATCGATCTAGTTTTTGTCGTCTCTTTTGATTTGACGATCGATCTAAGATCGATCCCAATGTCAACGACCGAATTATTGGCTCGATCGAGTAATTCAACGATCCAGTCATAAAATTGCGATCTAATATCGCACTGTAGCAATCGATCCAGTCAATAGCGATCCAAATTATGTCGATCGATAAGCTCAAATATATTTTCCCTCGACTGAGTTTGTCTCTTACAGCACGGCTGCCGATACTCAATTATGTAGCATTAATATTTTTTGCGCTAGCATGGGTACATTGAATCGATCGATCTGCCGATGCTTAATTCTCAAATTGTCGCCGATCTCGTCATTGGTATCGCCATCTTGCTAATTGTGAATGGTGCTCTAGCGGCGATTCTGCGGTGGCACCAGCAGCAGCTTCGTCACAAAGCAGGTACTTTATTAATTGCATTATCTCGATCGCGGCTACGCACTTTGACTCTAGCCCTACTCAGAGCCACAATGGCAGTTATTATCTCGCTAATTATCTATTGTGTAGTTATTGGCGATCGAGTTGGCTCCGATCTGTGGATACCAATGTCGAGCATAGTTATAGTGTCAGTGCTCCTGAGTGTCTTGGCTACCACCGAAATTAGAGAAAGCGGGATCGTGTTTGATTTTGTCTGGATACCTTGGTCGCAAATTAAGTCTGTTCGCTGGACGGGAACTCAGGGGCAAACTCTGTCGATCGATCTCCGACAGCCACTAGAGTTGGATATTCGCAAACAGTTAAAAATTCAGGTCGATCCCCGCTTGCGACCCGATCTAGATCGGGTTTTTCAGCGCAAACTCGATCGCTTCAATTAAGCTTACTTAAGTTAAATATCCACATAGTTTGAAACATACAATGAGGAACCACTGCCGCCAATTCGGGATACTAGCACCACTGCTGCTGTATCTGAGTGGCTGTGGTAACTCCAATTTGGATCGATCGTCGGGTGGACTTCGAGTTTGGGCACATGCGGGGCAAGCTGCCGAGCGGCAAGTATTGGAGCAACAAGTCAAACGGTTCAATCGGGCACATCCGACCACTACAGTCCAATTAACCTTTGTTCCTGAAGGCTCTTACAACTCCCAAGTCCAAGCCGCTGCCTTATCCAAAGATTTGCCCGATGTGCTCGAATTTGATGGGCCATTTATTTATAACTATGTCTGGCAACAAAATCTGATCCCGATCGATAAGCTGATTTCGCCAGCAGTCAAACAAGATTTATTGCCGTCAATTGTCCAACAGGGTAGCTATCAAGGACGGCTATATTCTGTCGGCACCTATGATTCGGGATTGGGATTATACGCGCGTCGCAGTAAGCTCCAAGCAGCGGGAATTAGAATCCCAACTGGTACTAAAGATGCGTGGACGATCGCCGAATTCGATCGCGCCTTGGTAACATTAGCAAAAACCGATCCCGATTCTCCCAAGGAGAGGCTACGCCAACGCCAAGTACTAGATCTCAAGCTCAATTATCGCGGTGAATGGGCGACCTATGGGTTTTCACCAATTATTCAATCGGCAGGGGGAGATTTAATCGATCGCCACACCAATCGCACTGCCACTGGCACCCTCAATCGCCCTCAAGCTGTCGCAGCGATGCAGTCAGTCCAAAATTGGTTTAACAAGGGTTATATCGACCCCAACATCGATGATGCTGCATTTACCAGCGGGCGGGTGCCGCTCTCTTGGGTGGGACACTGGGCGTACAAAGACTATGCCAAAGCCGTCGGCAAAGATTTGGTCGTCCTCCCCTTACCCAACTTCGGTACGGGTGCCAAGACCGCGCAAGGCTCCTGGAATTGGGGAATTACTACCAATTGCCCGACGCAGCAGTGTCAAACCACGGCGATGAAGTTCCTAGAATTCTTGCTGCAACCGCAAGAGGTGCTAGCAATGGCGAATGTCAATGGCGCAGTCCCTGGTACCAAAAGCGCGATCGCCAAATCTCAGCTCTACGCCCCTAATGGCGCACTGCGGCTATTTTCAGCCCAACTGCTAGCCGGTGAAACCGTGCCGCGCCCCCAAACGCCAGCCTATCCTGTGATTACCTCTGCGTTTCAGGAGGCATTTGCAAATATTCGCAACGGTTTACCCGTCAAAACCGCATTAGATAAAGCAGCAACGACGATCGATATCGATCTGCAAGACAATCAAAATTACCCCAATCCGATCGCCCCGAAAACTAGCAGAGAAACTAGTAAATCTATTGAGTTAGAATAATTACCGTTCAAACTTGTAGCTATTTACAGAGCTAACTTTTCATGAAAGCTTCACCCCGGATTATTTCACTTTTGTTCGGATGCATAGCATTGATGGTTGCGGCAGGGCTGCCAGGGGCATCAGTTGCCCAAAATGGCATCGTATTTAGGTCGCTGGCGGATTTAAATAAATGTATTGCCAACCATAGCGATCGTGCCGACGTTTGCCTGGAAGCACTGCAAACGTATGCCAAAAGGCACCCTAAAGAATTATTTGCGATCGGCAAACGCGCTCGGTTGCAATTTAAGCAGTGGGTGGCATTAGAGTTTTTTGAGCCAGCGTTGGGTTCGTCACCAACTACCGCAAAATGTGCGGATGGAGATGTTCGGTCGGCGATCGTGTCGGGGTTGGCGATGCCTAGTGATGCCGCTGCTAATGCGATCGCCCGTCGTCTCTTGAACGGCAAATGTTTTGCATCGCTGAAAACTGTGGTGGCTCACGATATCGCCAGTGAAAATGGGGAAGGTTATTTGAGCCAACACGCCTGTCCGATCTTTGCAAAAAAAGGTGTTAATCTAAGCGATTGCGAACCTAAAAAGGTAGTAGCTGCTGCACCTCCGGTTGCCGAAAAATTACCGTTGGTGAATATTGCGACAGCCAAAGTCGGTATTATTAGGGTATATTCAGGCCCAGAAGGCGAGCGCATCACGATCGCCGATATTCCAGCAACACCTGGGGTTTACTTGGTGCGAATTGATGGCGTTCGCAGCTCTATTAATGGTAAAACGATGGTGCATCAGACGGTAGATCGCTCTATCATGCGGGTAACATACTGGACTGAAATTGATGGCAAACGCTGGGATACTTTTATCGCTACAGTTCGGGGCAGAGATAGCATTTATACACTCAATATTCCTGGCTTTCGGGACTCGATCGAAATGCGCTATAACGAGCGCGAATCGAAAGCTGCCAGTGCAGACAGTTTGAGAAAATAGCAAACGCGACTGGAGCCAAGGCGATCGTCTTGGCCCTTAAAAACTACCTTTGTTTATCTCCGCTGCAATAAACTCACAAGCCCGCGCGGTAATTGCCATTTCTGTGAGCGTGGGACTTTGCCAGCCCGAAGATGGCCAGCAGGCTCCATCTGTGACAAATAGATTCGGCGCATCCCAACATTGATTGCGATCGTTCACGACAGAATTAGTCGGATCGGTACCCATCCTCGCCCCGCCCACCTCGTGGATATAATATCCAGGCGGTGCAGAAAACGACATGGTTTCCTCCATCTTGCGGACGAAATCGCCCACTAGGGGCATCCGAAACATCTCCGTCAACTTCATCGGCTGGCCTCCAGCTAATGCGATCGTTTCGTCGATCTGAGCGTGCATGTGGGCGAGCATCCGCTGTTCGTTCTCCGACCAGGCGCACTCGATGTGCGGTACTGGAATCCCCCAAGCATCGACGACATCTGCGCTGAGCTGCACGCGATTGTCGAAGCGGGGTAAGACCTCCCCATGCGCGATCGCAAACCCGATCGAACCCGCCCCT
>NZ_JANPGM010000488.1:0-8622 GCF_031423935.1 Chamaesiphon sp. VAR_69_metabat_338 | reverse complement strand
TTGGGATTATCGTCGCTAGCGATCAATGTCTTGTGTTTGATGTTTGTCTCATGGTACGTACCCGGATTTCAAATCGGTGGGATCGTGCCCGCCATTGCCGGCTCGATCGTGTTATCGATCGTTTCGACGTTGTTAAATTGGTTTGTGAAGTAAATTACAAAAGTCGAATCGATCGGCTAGAACCCCGCCAGACCCCGACTTCTTTGAGAAGTCGGGGGTCTAAATTCTCGAAATCTAATTCAATACTGTATGCAAAGTATCCAATAAATCGTGAGTGCTAAAGGGCTTGGCCAGAAAGGCAACAACTGTTTCCCCATGATGATGCTCGGCGATTTCATGAGCGCACAGACCGCTCATGACGATCGCGCGGACAGTCGGATCGATCGAGTGAAATTGGGCGATCGTGTCGCGGGGATCGCCATCTGGCATCATGTAATCTAATAAAATTGTCTGAATCTGGTGATGGTGTTGGGCGAACAACTCGATCGCTTGTTTGCTGTTGCTAGCCGTCAGGCTGTGATAGCCATAGGACTCGATCGTCGTCCCGAGAATTTCGCGAATTGAGGGTTCGTCATCGACGATCAAAATCAGTTCGCCGTTGCCAATTTGCAGCGGTAATCTCGATTCAGCTTGCGCTGGATCCAAATCGTCACGCCCCTCGATAATTGCTGGTAAATAACACCGAAACTCCGTGCCGCGGTCGAGCTGACTGGAGACATGTACGAAGCCTTGATGATTATTGACGATCGTCCGGACTGTCGAAAGTCCCAAGCCAGTACCTTTACCAATTGGCTTGGTCGTGAAAAATGGCTCGAAAATGCGCTCTATCAATTCCGGTGGGATCCCGACCCCAGTATCGGCAACGGTAATGGCCACATATGCCCCGCCGAGGGCATCGGGATGGAGTTGGCGATATTCATCAGTCAGGATGATATTCTCCGCCATAATCGTCAATTCACCGCCATTTGGCATGGCATCGCGAGCGTTGACGCACAAGTTCATCAAAATTTGATGGAGTTCGGTCGCATCAGCCGAGAGCGTCCACAGATGAGTATTCTCAATTTGGAGACCGATCTCGATCGATTTGGGGAAGGTTTGTCTGGCAATTTGCAAGGCTTCGACCAGTAAATAGCGCGGTTGCAGGATGGTACGTTCGCCCACACCACCTCGCGCAAAAGTGAGAATTTGGGCGACTAACTCGCAGCCGCGTTTGGAATTTTCGGCCAATGTTGCCAATAATCGCTGGGTGCGCTCGTCGAGATTGGGCAATTTCAAGGGCAGCAATTCGGTAATGGCGACGATCGGCGTGAGAATGTTATTGAGATCGTGAGCGATGCCACTAGCTAACGTCCCCAAGTTTTCCAGCCGTTGGGCGTGCAAAAACTGACGTTCGAGGAGTTTGTGCTCGGTGATATCGGTATCGATCGTCAAAATCGACAGCGGTGTGCCAGCAGTGCTCTCGATCGCATACCAATGACTGGCGACGACAATACTTTTCCCTTCCCGAGTCAATAGCTGAAATTCGCCACTCCACTGGCCGCGATCGAGTGTCCGCGCGATCGCGGCTTGATATTGCGGATCTTCGAGATGATAGAGAAATTCAGCGATCTGCTTGCCGACTGCTCTTTCGGCTGGCCAGCCATAGATCCGCTCGGCACTGTGATTCCAATATTTGACCTGGCCTTCGATCGACCACAACACGATCGCATCTGTGACTAAATCGAGGAGGATGGATCGATCGCAACAAAGATAATGCAATTCCTCAATCTGGCAAGGTGTGACTGTTGCTTTATTGACTACTGCCGATGGACTATTTATTTCCATGTCTGATTTGAGGGATGTATCCCTCACTCTCGCTCGGCTTACCTCTCTAGCATAACTCCTGATTTAATTCCTAACCGGAAAATATTAAACAAATATTAAATAACTAGGGTTTTACAATATTTATGTGTTAGATAGTTTCGCTGCAGTTGGACTCACTGCCAATCCTTGCTGGAGCCAAGCAAGAGTTGGCGATATTAATCGAAATCGCGCTGAGTCAGTCTCAGCGCGATTTCAAGCGAGGGTATTATGTCTGAAAAGTACGGTGTCGCACTCGCTTCATCCACTGTCGCAAACGCGATCGGTCGCAGGAGGGCAATACTTATTGACGGCCAAAACTTTCAAAGCGATGCTTGCAGGTGTGCTTTTGGCAGCGGTAGGGGTAGACATCCACCCAAGCGAGCATCCGCTCGGTAAAATCGACCCGCTGGGAGCGAGTAATAGATAAACTGCCACATTTTGGGCATTTACGATCGACCTGAGTTTTATAAAAATTAGCAATCATCAGGATATATGAAGGAGTCCGTGTATATACCGCACACACATTCTACCGAACCCCGATCGGGCGTCAGTACGCAAAATGTCTCTTTCGCTACGGCTAAATACCGATCCTTGCCGCTCGATCTGTCTATTCCGTTAATAAATCAGCTAAATGGCTGAGAATGCTGCTGGTTTCAGCTACCATCAAAGTTAGAAATAAGTATTGGCAAAGATTGCGGCCTGAGTCCGATCTCGGAGATTTAAGCGATTGAGGAGATTGGTGACGTGATTTTTGACCGTACCTTCGGAAATATATAGTGTCTGGGCAATTTCGCGATTGTTGGCACCTTTGGCGATCAATTTCAAAACTTCGAGTTCGCGCGGCGTCAGTTCGGCCAGTTCGGGCGGGAGATTGGTGTGGTGCGGCTCGGCTTGCCGAGACATGATTTTAGCGAGCATCCCGGGTGCCAAGTGCGTATAGCCCCGATCGACCGCACGGATGGCAGCGGCAATTTCTTCCGATGGCGTATCTTTGAGCAGATAACCTTTGGCTCCATGCTCGATCGCCGTGGCGACATAGGTATCATCATCGAAAGTCGTTAAGATCAGAATATTCACATCTGGAAATTGCCGACAAATTTCCCGCGTGGCGGTGACGCCATCCATTACTGGCATCCGAATATCCATCAGGACGACATTGGGTGCGAGGGTTCTCACCGCTTCGATCGCGACTGCGCCGTTCTCAGCTTCACCGACCACACATAAATCGGGTTCGAGTTCCAGTAGAGCTTTTAACCCCTGCCGGATTAAGTTTTGGTCGTCTACCAGAAGGAGAGTAATCATTTAAATTAATTGAGAATTGAGAATTGGGTTTAAAGGCTCTAAAAACTATCTGCCTAAAGTCACTCGCTCTAAACCCTTGCGATTCGGTCAACTAGGCTTAAGCAGATGCGGCACACTCGATCGATTTGGCAAACGCGACCCACTGTAGCTAGCAAATGTGAGCCGATTGCTAACTTTTTACTGCTGTATCGATCGAGGGAGTTGTTAAAATTTGGCGATCGCTACGATCGACACTAAGAGCTAAAATGCCGATCGCCGTAGACTTTTTTACACTTTTACGGAATCAGGTCGGGTTAAAATGTAGTCACTAACAGACCTGAATGGCTTCTAGATTGACTTTATCTCTAAAAAGTTCCGCTAGCAGTTGTCAAGTTACTTAAATTAATTAATACACTCACAACCAAACCCCGCCGTACCAGGAAGGAGCACCAGACATGTCATTCAACTCTCAATCCGATCGCCAATATCAATCTGAAGCTGAACTGATCGATGGTCTCCTGGCGGCACCGACAATTGAATATCCTTGGAATCCGGCGGATCCGGACACCGCCGACTACTATGTCCACACCGATGGTAATTTTAGTCTCGATGAGTGGTCGGATCGGGAGATCGCCGAGCGATCGCACTCTTTTTACGCGCAGATCCAATCGGTTTGGCAGACCACAGCTAGTCCGCTAGCAGCACTGACAGCTAAATTTGGCGCGAGAGTTCCCCAAGAGTGGTTGGCGCAGATTGCGGCAAATATTAGTAGTACGGCTACCAGTCAGCTCGAACCAATCGATCGATTGGTGGGTGCGGTGCAAGAATTGCTCGTGAATTGGGCGACTGATGACTTACTGGTGATGGCACGTCCTTATGCCTATGCCATGCGCTGCGATCCGGGGGTGACGAATCCCGACAACATCGTCCGACCGCTAGCTTGGGCGGAATTATCCGAGCTAGAACGGGCTAAGTTGACGATCCTGATTGCTCGATCTGCGCTCGATGCTCTTTAATTACAGCTAAATTAGTTGGCTCGGTAAATAGATCGGTGAAATGGCGAATTTTATTTTCGATTTCGGTCCATTCTGCCGCCGCTTGCGACCCTTCAACAATGCCCGCGCCAGCAAATAATAATAATCGATCGCGATCGACCAAGCCCGATCGAATGGCGACGGCAAACTCAACATCATCGTAGCCGACCCAACCGACAGGTGCCGCATACCAGCCCCGCTCGAAGGGTTCTAACTCGCGGATCAGTGCTAAGGCTTGCGGGCGGGGAAAGCCGCCGACAGCGGGGGTCGGATGCAGTTGGGGTAAGATCTCGGCATCAGTAAGATCGGCAGCGAGCAGACCCCGACACTGGGTATATAAGTGTTGGACTTTGTTGAGTTTGAGAATGGTTGCAGCTCGATCGATCTCGACGGTATGGCAGAGTTCGGCTAAGATCGTCCGTAAATTATTGACGACTAATTGATGCTCCCGGACATCTTTGGGCGAATCGTGCAGCTCTGCACCCAAAAGTCGATCGGGTTCGGGTGTTGTACCGCGCGGTCGCGTGCCCGCAATTGCTTCCGTTTTTAGCAGTCGATCTTGGCGATGATAAAGTCGTTCGGGAGAGGTGCCAATAAATGCAGTCTGCGGATCGATCTGAAAGCAAAAATGATAACTTGACGGATTGTGCGGCTGGAGTAGTAGTAACAATAATTGGGGCTGCAAATCGGTACTAAAAGTTAGCGTCGATTGCCGCGCGAGGACGATTTTTTCGAGCTGGAGGGTGGGAAATTTAGCCAAGGCTAAGTTGACATTATGTTGCCACTGGCTGTAATTAGGTTTGTCGGTGCGACCGATTTGGGTGGGTGGTGCAGTGGCGATCGCCAGTTGCGTAAAATCCAGTTGTTGCAGCTCTACTAAGATCGTATCTAACTCTTGCAGCCATTGGGGCGAGTGGATATCGCCTAAAAAATTACAGCTAAAAAAAGTCTCCTCGCCATCAGACCAGATTTCAAATCTGGGCATCACAAACCGATAATTACCAAATAATTGCCAACTTGAGTCCAACCACAACTGGCGATCGAAACCGATCCCGCCATAGTAACGCACGTTGGGAAATAGCGAGGATAGTTTCGCTCTTAATTGCCCGAATACCACCGGATAATCGATCGGGACATCACCGGAGATCGTATCGATACTACCGATGCCAGCCATGGTAAACCGACCTTGCCGGTCGCACCAATAAGTTTTGACTGGGGCAGTTTGACGTGCCAACCAAGTTAACGGTGCGATCGTCGGGATCGCGACATCCACCCGCAACACTTTACCCGCCATTGCCGGAGGGAGATCGCGAGATTCTTCCTTAAAAAAGCTCTGAATCTGGGTGGCTATCTTCAGATAAAGATCCATTACGAACTCTGGTTGATGATGATAAATTGTCCTCCTCAGAGCTAATGGGTTCGGGCAAGGCACTCACCAGGGGGGCAGCCACAACGACGGGGTTGGAGTTAGGACTCAACGCCGCAATGGCCACATTCCCCGGATTGACAATTCCACCCGAAATCACGACTTTGAACGCATCTTCGATCGACATTGTCAAATCCATGACATCCTGCTCGGCCACGACCGCATACCAGCCAGTTGCGGGATTGGGGGTAGTGGGAATGAAGAGATTGAGCATCTTCTGGGGCATTTGGGCTTGAATTTCACCATCGAGCGTCCCCGTGACAAAGGCTAGTGCCCAGATGCCGCGACGTGGATATTCTACCAGCACCACCCGCCGAAATTTGTTGCCCGAATCCCGCAGCAGGGTTTCTAATAATTGCTTGAGTGTTTTGTAAACTGCTCCCGCTAAGGGAATGGTCTGGAGCACGCGTTCGCCGACATCCAAGAGCCACTTGCCCGCAATATTGCGCGCCATCAACCCAATTAACAGCACGATCAGCAAGGGTGCCGCCAGACCGACGATTAAGTTTAAAAAGTAGACTAGAATCGGATCTAAGCCATCGAAGGGATCGATCTGCTTGGGAATGCGAGTCAAAAAATTGACCACCCAAGTGGCCACATTGATCGACAGCCAGATGGTCGTAGCTAATGGAATTACGACTAGCAACCCAGCAATTAAATCGTTTTTTAAGTCCTGCTTAAAATGTTGGAACACAAATCTCCGATTTGATTAATGACGATCGGTCACATTCACACGCTTCTACTCATACTATACAAACCTTTGTCCGATCTGGGGAGGGGCCGGTCGCGATCGCCTTGCCACTAGCTCAGTGTTGGATGTTGGCAAGGCAGCCCAGTTGAGATCGCCCCCTTTCCAGCTTCGTCGTCCGCACCGCAATGCGGCCAAACGAAGATGACTGGATCGGCTCTAGCTATTTGAGTACGCGTCTCAAACCCGTCCACCCGATCGTAATATAAGCAATTGCGAGCAAGAAACTAGCCAAACTAGTCCGAACGCCGGTTTGAATCATCCGCGTGCTGACTTGAGCTTCGCGTTTTTGTTTTTGAACTTGTAAATTTTGCTCGGCCTTTTGGGCGAATTTCTTCGGCTCGGTAAGCAATAATTTATTGAGCTGGAGATTGGCCAGCCGCTCGCCTTGCGATTGACCGCTAGCTAGCTCTTTATCGATCGCCGCGAGTTGTTCTTTGACTTTATCCTTGCTCAGGGCATCGATTTGTTGGAGATTGCTTTTGATTCCTTGTTGGACTTGAGTGGCTTCATCGCCGATCTTTTTCAGATCTTGAGCTTTGAAATCATTGGTGGTAATTAACTGGAACGGAATAATCAGGATAAAGATCAATCCCAATAGACTCGCCAGCGAAAAAGTCCCAATTCTCCAGTTATTGCCCAGTTCTCCCCCATCTTCGGTCGAGACAATTTTAATCCAATCCCCCGCAACGACAAAAGCAATGCCCACCAATGGTAATAGCCCGCGATCGACTAATTGACTGGTTGCATATAGCCACCACCGATTGCCTTCTAACACCAAAGTTTCTGGTGGAAACCACAACATGAACAGCAGGTCGATCAGGGAAGATAAAATTAATACTGCACCTGCGGTTTTGAGCGCGAGGGGGGTTAGAAAACTACTAACGGTAGGTTGCATAGTCTAAATTTATTGGGAAGTTACGATATTCACTCCGACCAGTGAGTGATGTGAATGTGCCAAGTGGAGGAGTTAAAAACCTAGATTATCTTGTTTTGGGTAAGTTCCCATCAGATTTTGGGCGAGATGGCGATCGCTTGGCGCAAAAATTAACGTCTCCATTGCCGTCGATCGTTACCGACTCTGGCCTAGAATTGAATTTAATTACTCAGTTTAGTTTTAGTTAGGACTGGCTCCATATGACCCAGACAGTTAGCATCTATCCCGATCGACAGGCACTCATTGACGCCGCTGTGACTGTGATGGTCGATCGGATTCGCGCGGCAGTCAACGAGCGGCACTCTTGTGCGATCGCCCTGTCTGGTGGTTCGACTCCGCAACCATTGTACGCGGCTCTTGCCCATACCGATCTACCCTGGGAGCGAATCCACATTTTTTGGGGTGACGAACGCTATGTGGCACCAACTCACCCCGATAGTAATTATGGGATGACTCGCCGCGTCTGGCTAGATCTGGTAACGATTCCGGCGGCTAATGTCCATCCGATGCGGACGGATTTTGCCGATCCCCAGCTCGCGGCGGCAGATTACGAGCGGCAGATCGCGACTCATTTCGGCCTAGCAGCGGGGGAATTCCCGGCTTTCGATCTCATCCTGCTCGGCATGGGCGATGATGGGCACACAGCCTCTTTATTCCCCCATACAGCAGCTTTGTCTGTCGTCGATCGAGCGGTAACTGTCGGCGACAAAGACGGCCAACCCCGACTGACATTTACTTATCCCACGCTCGATCGATCTCGGAGTACGATCTTTCTCATCGCTGGTGCGAGCAAGCAAGCCGCGCTGGCTGAAGTGTTCGCTCCCACTGGCGATGCCAGTACCTATCCATCGCGGGGCATCGTCCCGCAAGGCGAGCTGCTCTGGCTGCTCGATGCCGCTGCGGGGGAAAAATTAGCACCTAGTAGCTGACCACATCTATACCGAATTTCTGCTACCGATAGTCTGGCAAAACTGTAAGTTTTAGCTAATTTTTTGATTTTTTGTGCTTAATATTGCCAAGATGGGCACTCTGAAGGAGCAGCTTGAGAGCGGATCTTCGCAGTAGGCTACCCCTATTGAGACGGTATACTGAAAATCTTTAGTCTAATTCTGCTAAAATCTAGGCGGGTTGAGTTTTGAAAAACTGAAAATCTAATTTGTTGAGGATTTAATTGACGATCGTCTGTCCAACTGTTGACATGAAAACTTTCTTGCGCTGACGATCGTCTGTCCAACTGCAACCACGAACACCCTCGGATTTAGCTAACGATCGTCCATCCAACTGCAAACACGAACACCCTCAGATCTAGCTAACGATCGTCTGTCCAACTGCAAACACGAACACCCTCGGATTT
>NZ_JANPGM010000487.1:0-2078 GCF_031423935.1 Chamaesiphon sp. VAR_69_metabat_338 | reverse complement strand
TCCCTCGGCATCTTCGGCGAACCCGGCGTAAATGTGTTGAAACTCAACCTCGCCCTAGACAATCTGCGTTAATTCCTGCCTAAAGCCTAAAGCCTAAAACCTAAAACCTAAAGCCTAAAACCTAACCCATGCAAATCTATCGTCGCGGTAAACATAAAATCTTCATCGGCATGAGTCCCGGCGTCGGCAAAACTTACCGGATGCTGGAAGAAGGACATCAGCTCCGCACGGAAGGCATCGATGTCGTCATCGGCTTGCTCGAAACCCACAATCGCGCTGAAACTAAAGCCAAAGCCATCGGTTTAGAACAAGTGTCCCGCCAGCAGATTACCTGGCAAGATGTCACACTTACCGAGATGGATGTCCCGGCAATCCTTCTTCGCCAGCCCCAATTAGTGTTAATAGACGAGCTAGCCCATACTAATATTCCTGGTTCCGATCGCGAAAAACGCTATCAGGACGTCGAAGAGATTCTCCAGGCGGGACTCGACGTCTATTCCACCGTAAATATCCAACATCTCGAAAGCCTGAACGATACCGTTGCCCAGCTTACCGGTATCGTCGTCCGCGAACGCATACCCGATCGCGTTCTGGACACGGCAGATGAAGTCGTCGTCGTCGATGTCACCCCAGAAACCCTCCAAGAACGCCTGCGGGATGGCAAAATCTACGCTCCTGACAAGATCGATCGCTCGCTCAATAACTTCTTCCAACGGCGGAATCTTGCCGCACTCCGCGAGTTGGCACTCCGAGAAGTCGCCGATAACATCGAAGAAGGCACCGAACAAGCCAACGGAGATACAACCGTACCTGCCTCTTGCAATATTCACGAACGCGTCTTGGTGTGTATTTCCACTTATCCCAATTCGATCCAACTGCTGCGGCGCGGCGCGCGAGTGGCTAACTATATGCACGCTCGCTTTTATGTCTTATTTGTCAATGAACCCGATCGATTTTTGACCAAAGCTGAAAGCCTACATATCGATACTTGCGAACGTCTCTGTCAAGAATTTGGCGGTGAATTTATCCAAGTTAGAGAATATAGCATTATTAAAGCGATCGTCCAAGCTGCCCAGCAATATCGGATCACCCAAATTGTCATGGGTGAAAGTCAAAAATCCCGCTGGCAAATGTTCTGGAAAGGTTCGTTAACCCAACAGATTCTCCGCGTACTCAAGAACGTCGATATTCATATCATTTCGACGAGTAAATCTGCTACCCAATAAATCGTTCTCGTAATTCTGGAGTCGGCACCATACAAGTATCTCGCTTGCCAAACAGCGCGAATCGCTGCCGCGCAAATTCACTATAAGCCCAGTCCCGCAGGGGTTTTGGCAGTGCCGTAAACGAGCCTAGCAATTGCCATCCACCATCGAGCCGAGAGAGTACTTCTAAAACTGCATCGCTTTTGGTCAAAACCCTGTCGCCATCTACTAGCATCAATGTCTGAATATCGATCGGATCTAACCCATGCTGACGATAAAGCTGTTGCCCTAATTCGGACTGAATCGGGGCAAATTTAAAAATCTGGTGGCGATCGATCTCGATAACCATGTTGACTGCACTATTACAAAAATTGCAGACTCCATCAAATAAAATCAGATTGCGATACATAATTGAGCGGGCGATCGATAGTTTTATATCTAATATTATGACTAACTTTGATGCGATTAAATAGGTCGAGCTGGTAGAACTAGTCTGCTGTTGATGCTCCTGCTTTTTCAAGGAGAATGAGAGTCAACGCAATTTGCTCTAGGTGCGTAAAATCCCGATCGCCAGCCGTAATAATTTCTGTCATTCTGCCAAGTTTACCATAACCGATTTTCAGACTGCCGATCGATTCAATTCGGTTCCACTTACCATATCCTAGCTTCAGATTTCCCACCGCCAGCCGCTTCGATTCACCGCCCCACCATCTTGGCTTTTCCAAACTAATTGGAATGTCGCCGATCGATAAAAGTGGTGAAAACCATCCTTTGTAACCACATTCGCGACCGTCGATCGTCAATACTCTTCCCAGCAGATTATAAGTAACATAGATCGTACCGAAACTCTCAATCTGATAAGAGCTACCTCGC
>NZ_JANPGM010000486.1:0-5536 GCF_031423935.1 Chamaesiphon sp. VAR_69_metabat_338 | reverse complement strand
TAGAATACGATCTAGATATCTGGAATGCTTGGAAATCTTTGTGTGAAGAGTGCCCTTACTTAATAACTAACGATCGTCTTTGTATAATTATAGAGCGACCGAGTGAATTAAATTTAGATCGATGGCTGTTACCACATGGAGAATCTAAACCAGCCGTTAAATATACAGATGGTTATGAAATTTATTGCCATCATGGGATAACTATTCCGGCAAAATATGGACAAAACTATCCTTCATCTGAATCGATATTATTAGAAGATCGGGAGTCGAGAAATACAGACCTAGAACAGGACAGTCAAGATGACTTAGTGTTGGCATTTTTATTTAGTATTGGGTATCAAAGATTTTCCAAAGAATTACCATGTCGAAAAGATCGATATTGGCAAAAAGATGGGAGAATGAGAAATCCATCATTAATGGATTGGTCATTCAATATAATTGATGATTGGTTTAATCTTTATTCCTGGCGATTCTATCGAGAACGAGATAAAGCAGTATGGCTACTATTAAAGCCAAAGACTGAAGATACTCGCTCAATCATCAAAAATCTCCCATGTCTTTTATCTGAAGAACTAGATTATTTTTATCAAGGCTACGTAGATTATTTATATTATTTAATTACCCCTGAATTATCTTTTTATCCACTTAGCAAAGCGATCGAGCATCCGAAGCCAGGATTAAAAGACTACCTCGTGCGAATGTTTCAAGGCGATCGAGGAGAAGTATATTATGTTGTTTGTAATAGTGTAAGAAAAATTATCTCTCCTGTTTACTGCCGATTTCCTAATGCCAAGCCGATGGTCTATGCTAAGTGCGTAACTGCATTATTTGCATCAATCGCTGAATGCTATCGATCGGGTGCATACTATATTGTAGTTGACGAAATAACGGGTGCGAGGTCGATCGAACAGGATTTAGATAAAGTCGAGCCAATTTTTGAGAAGTTTAATCCATCTCAAATCGTTAACTGGCGTAAGATTTGGAAAAATAAATCTCGATCGATCTTCCAGAATAACTAGATATAGAAATATTTGAACTCATCTCTCTTTTTTAGACTTAACTAATCGATACTCTAGTTTACTAGTTCTGAATTCCGCGATCGCACTCACCCGATCGGCGATAGATTTAGATCGCTAAATATTGAAGTATGTCTGGATATATGTGGGAATAATAACACTAGGGCGATCGATCGGCATTAAGAAAGCGTTATCGGGCAACTAACTGACACTTTCTGAACGCGTGACGCCACCCACCCACTACCCTATTCCCTCATGCCCAGAGATAGTGACACCCAGCGCGTCAACAATGGCTCGATAGATATTCCTAGCCGTAGTGAAATTGGTAGATCTCATCAGTCCAGTCAATCGACGATCTTCCAACAATCGCAAATTTGGTCGCGCGCGATCGGTTGGGGCATCATGGGCTTAATTGTCGTGGTGACTGCCTGGGCTAGTTTTGCTCGCATTGACGAAGCGATTCCCGCTGAAGGCAAACTCGAACCGATCGATGATGCCAAGAAAATCCAGGCACCGATGGCTGGAGTCGTCAAACAGATTTATGTCAAAAACGGCGATCGAGTTAAAGCTGGAGACTTGCTGCTGAGACTAGAATCGACTGTCTCCAAGTCGCAATTGGCTTATCTTACCAAGACTAAAGCCTCGCTAGTGGCGGAGAATCGGTTTTATCGGGAGCAGATGGGTGTTGGCGCAGGGAAAGGGGAAAGGGCAAGTGTCAAGGTGAAGATTGCGCCGGAAATTTTGGCTTTGACGAAGAGTCGAAATGCCTTGGTGGCGGAGAATCAACTCTACCGCGCTCAGTTAAATGGTCGGCAGATTAGTAGCTTGACTTCAGATCGGCAAAAACGGTTGCAGTCGAATGTTACCGAGTTAAATACGCGGCTATCTGGCAGTAAATTAGAGATCGCCCAAGTCCGCGAACAGATTGCCGAAAATCGTGTGCGGCGGCAAGGCTTACTCGTGCAGATTGCTGGCGTTAAATTAAACATTGCCAGTATGCATCGAGAAATGGTTAGTGGGAAAGAGAGTCTAGACATTTCTCTAGTTCAAATCGATCGTCAAATCTCCCAAAATCAAGCTCGCCTCAATGCCACCGAAAAAACCTTAAATATCTACCAGCAAATGTATGCTGACATGCAGCCAGCCGGTGCAGCCGGTGCGATTTCCACATCTCAAGTCAAACGCCAAGAGCAAGAAGTCGTCGCCCAAACCAGCGAACTCGAACAAAAAATTCAAGAACGAGATCGGCTCAAGTTAGAAAAAGATCGGCTGATTGCCACCAGTCGCACGGACGCCCAAAAACAACAGCAACGCATCCAAGAACAGCAGCAGACTCTCCAGCAACGCCAATCAGAGATTGCCCAACTCGATCGAGAATACGCCCGATTACAGCTTAGTGCCGATCGCGGCATCGCTAAATTCGATAATGATGTCGCCGTCAGCCAGAAGGATCTCTTTTCTCGCTTGGCTGAAAACGACAAACAGATCGCCCAAATCGATGGCCAACTCAACAAATCGATCGTCGAAAACGACAAAAAGATCCTCGAAACTGCCAATCAAATTACCCAAGCCCAGCAAAACCTCAAATATCAAGAAATTCACGCCCCCGTCGCTGGCGAAGTATTCGAGCTGAAAGCCTACCCTGAAGGCGTCGTTAGCAGTAATTCCCCAGATCCGATCGTCCAAATTATCCCTACTAAAGACATCATTGCCAAAGTCTATATCACCAACAAAGATATCGGCTTCGTCAAAATCGGCCAACAAGTAGACGTGCGAATCGACACTTTTAACTTTAGCGAATTTGGCGACGTTAAAGGCACGATCGAGTGGATTGGTTCCGATGCCCTTCCCCCAGAGCGGGATTACCCATTTGCGCGATTCCCCGCCAGAATCAAACTTTCCAAACAGGCACTGATAATTAAGGGATCGGCGATCCAACTCAAGCCGGGGATGTCTGTGAAAGTGAATATTAAATTACGCGATCGACCAGTAATGAGCATCTTAACCGATCTGTTTTTCAAGCAGTCAGATGGATTAAAAAATCTCCGATAACCTCGGCAATAAGTAATGTCATGCCAATTTAAAAAACAATCCCGATTGATGGAGCAGCAAACTCCAGAGACAGCGAGGTTTCTCTAGTCCCCAATCCAAAATCCAAAATGGTATGAATATGTCTGCTGTCCTACACATTGGCGATACATCTCTAACTGGCGAAGAATTACTATCCTTAATGCGCAAGTATCAGCTTGTGCCCCAACTTGCCAAAGAGATGCTAATTGCAGCAGCAATTAAAGATTATGAAATTACTGAATTAGAACAGCAACAGGCTTGGCAGAATTTTTGCTGCCAACAGCAGATCGGTAGCGATCGAGACTTAAATTCCTGGCTCCAGCAACATCGATTAGAACAGCAAGACCTTCAAGCCTTAATTAACCGCGAACTGCAACTGCAAAAATTCAAGACCGATAAATGGGAAGACCAGTTAGAATCCTACTTTTGTCAACGTAAAGCTCAGATCGATCGGGTAATATTTTCGACAATTCGAGTGAGCGAAGTCCATGTTGCTGAAGAGATTTACTTGCGGCTCGTCTCCGAAGAAGCTACCTTTGTCGATCTCGCACCGCTTTATTCTGAAGGAATTGAAGCCAAAACCAAAGGAATTAGCGGGCCAATCGAGCTGTGCAAACTAGACCCCATTATTGCTAATGCGCTGATAACTCTCCAGCCGCATGAAATCCTTCCACCCATCAAAATCGGCGATGGGTGGTTAGTTCTGCAACTAGAAGCGATCGTTCCCGCTCAACTCAATGAGGAAATGCGCCACCGACTTAAGGAGGAGTTATTCAATCGGTGGGTAGATACAGAAGTACAGAAACTATTGAATTAGGTTAATTCTGGTGTGAAGGGATAAGAATCAATTATCGACACCAAGCTCGAATACTTAAAACCGCATCGCCACTAGTCCGTAACTTTCCTCACCCGATACCCCGATCGATTAACTTGCGACCATGAACGACCGACAAACCCTGACCAGCACAGATATTCAAACTTTTCTGCAACCATTGGCTCCATTCGATCGATTATCGCCAGATGAATTACAAGCTTGGGCGAGTAAAATGCAGCCGTTGCGGTTTCGGATGGGTCAAAAAATCTCCTTAAATACTCAATTACCCGATCGCTTCTTAGTAATTTTTAGTGGCAAAATTCGTTTGGTTGGGAGCGAACCGAATACAAATAAAACTATCTCTTTACAAGTATTAGAATCGGGTGGAATGCTGGGATCGATCGGTCTAATTCGTAAAATTCCTTGTGAAACAGCTCTGGCATCTGAAGAAACTATTTGCTTTGCCCTCTCTGCCACAGACTTTACCGATTTACTGTACCAACATCCCGCTGTTGCGGATGGATTTAAGACCCCACACCGCGCCGAAGTCTTCGATCTGATGACTCGCTATTTTCAACATCAAAACTTAGGATTACCCACAGGCAAAGCACTAGCTCAACTCACCGAGCGCGTCTGGCAAGATGCGGTACTCGCAGTGAAATTACCAGACTCATTAGCAATCGATCGATTCTGGTTCGATAGTTTGGCTCCAGCAGCGGAATTTGGCGTCCCCATCCCACTCGATCGCGAAGCGTCCCCTCTGCGGAATCGTCCAGTTTTAAGTATCCCAGAGTCTTCATCACCCCCAAGGTTAATCGGACTTAGTGCCCGTCTGCTCGACATCACCGCGATCTGCGACGACGCCTGGGCGGAAACCTCTGCGCGCTCTGCAATCTTAATAGATTACGCTCCAGAATTAGATGTCCGAGTTACTAACAACGAACTGACTACACCGCCCAGTCAAATAGCCGTGGCTTATCGCGATGGCAAATTCCCCACCGTGTTGGGTCGCGGTATTAGGGAAGAGATCCTGGCCTGTTTCCAAATGATTAGTTTATATTTGGGGATTAAATATCGCCGCGAAACCGTCCAACGGATCGTCGATCTGCAACTCGAACGCAACGGTAAAGTCACCCTGCAACCGTGTGCGGGGATTGCCGAAGCGTTGGGTTTGATGGGCAGACTGATGGATATTCCTGCCAACCAAATTTGTCGGATTCAGAATCCCGCGCTGATTGCTTGGGAAGATAGTTTTGCGGTTATCTATCAAGCCAACGACAAAGAGATCGTGTTAGGTACTCCTCAATCTGGCGTTGAGAAAATTAAGATCGATCGATTTATTTCCCTGCTCGGCGATGCTCAAACCTCAGTTCAGATTCTACTGCTGCTGGAAACTAAGAATATCCAACGGCAGAAATTCGATCTGGCTTGGTTTATCCCTTATCTCAAACCCGAATGGAAAGTTCTGGTTGAAGTCCTGATTGCGTCATTCTTCGTGCAAATCTTGGGTTTGGCTAACCCACTGCTGGTGCAAGTGATTATCGATCGAGTCTTGGGTCAAAATAGTCCATCCACGTTGGCAATCTTTGGCATTCTCCTGATCGTCGTCGCCCTATTCGAGAATATCCTCACCAGC
>NZ_JANPGM010000485.1:0-1745 GCF_031423935.1 Chamaesiphon sp. VAR_69_metabat_338 | reverse complement strand
GTCTTGACGTTTTTTTATGCGGGGGGAACCCCCGCATAAAAACGCCGCTTGTGGGTACCCATGTTGACTACGATACCAGCCTATTAGCTACGAACAGCAGTAGGCGCGGCAGCCAGAGCTTCTACCAAACTGCGAACCACCGCGATCGCGATAATTTCATCATCCAACTTGTTGATCGCCGAACCAACACCAATACCCGCAGCACCAAAGGCAATTGCCAGCGGTGCCGTCACGTTGGATAAACCCGAAGCACAGAGGACGGGGACATTGACAGCCCGAGCGATTTCATAGGCAGCCGCTAAAGTTGGTGCTGCTTTTTCGATTAAACCGAGGGTACCGGCATGGCTGGGCGAGCTACTAGTACCGCCTTCGGTTTGAATAATGTCCGCACCCGCCGCAACTAGAGCTTGGGCTAGCTCGACTTGTTTGTCGAGAGTTAGGATATGGGGAACGGTGACAGACAGGGTAATATGGGGCAACAAGGCACGAGTAGCCTTGGTGAGGGCTAAAACTTCCTCGGCTTCAAATCTGATGCCTTGAGCGTAGAAACTATCGAAATTACCGATTTCAATCAGGTCGGCACCAGCTTCAACCGCTGCGACAAATAATTGGGGATCGACAGCCGAAACACAGATCGGTAGGTTGGTGAGCTGACGTGCCATCCGCACGAGTTCGGGATCGGCAGCAATATCGATAAATGTCGCACCACCGAGATCTGCGGCTGTGACTACCATCGCCACTCGATCGCGATCGAAATTATTCAACCCACTGATGACTTTGAGGACTCGATTACTAGCAAAGGCTGTTTGCAGGCTATTCAACATATTCATCAACTTCTGAAGGGACGGATAAATCTTTATTTGAACCATTCTGACATCGATCGGGTAGGTTGGATCGACTGCCGATACTAAAGTCAACACGTCAATCTAGGCAATCGTTATTCACACCCGCATCTCTGACTTTGGGTGGATAGATATTTCCTGCTCTCCAAGTCATAATTTAGACATTCAAGACTTTTGCGGCATCGATCGATATGTCTTATCCTCCAGCTCCGTGGCACTTGTATGGAACTGCGCTGCAATCTCTACACGCGATCGATCTAGCGACTGCCAGACACTTCGTACCGCCAGATTTCGACATTGTAGCGGTGCTCCCAGGAAAAACAGTGGGCAGTGTGTATCTATCAGTCTACGAGGCTAATTCTACGCTCCAGTATCATGAATTAATCGTCGCTCCTGCTCTGGTGCGCTACCAAGGCAAAATCGGTGCTTGGATTTCACATATTTATGTCGATAATCCTCAATCTGTTGAGGGCGGTAGAAACATCTGGGGGCTGCCAAAACAGATGGCTGACTTCAGTTGGGACGATCGACAGGTAACGGCTTCACAGGCTCATAATTGTCTATGTCGAGTCGATCGATCGTCGTTAGCAGTTCCGCTTTCCTTCTGGGGTGACTTCAAAATTAGTGGGAATGTCTTTGGTGGATTAGAGCGAGAGATCCTGGCATTTCAAGGCGATGTCGCTGCCATGCTCAGCTGGACGCCATTGAGTTTACACATTCCGCCAGCAAGTCCCTTTGCCCCCCTAGATTTAGGTAATCCATTCTTATCTGTGGGATTCGATCGACTCCAGCTTACCGTTCATTCGCCATCGATCGTCGGTCATGCTCGATCGATTTTGAGTGATGCCACTAGCATTGTGAACTGAAAGTTATAGCAGCCGCCAAGCTAGGACACACCCCCGA
>NZ_JANPGM010000484.1:0-1983 GCF_031423935.1 Chamaesiphon sp. VAR_69_metabat_338 | reverse complement strand
TGTAGGGGTGCCCCTGTCTCGATCGCAACCGTCGGGAAACAAAGGCGTGCGCGTATCGCTTGTGGGTACCCTCAGATCCATGCTTTTACTTCGATCTCCAAACTCCCAACTCCCAACTGTTTATCTTGCTCGATCGTCAGGGAATAATATATCTAAGTAGTGGTTTAACCTCAGCGTTAGCACTTGTAGGCGATCTTCAGAATTACTATCAACTCTTTCCAAATGATGAATATACAAGCAATCGTAGAACATGCTTTAGACGAAGGCTATCTGACCCCCGCGATGGAAGCTGAAGTCGGCAGAATTTGTGATAGTGCTGCCGAACTCTCTGTCGAAGAGTATATGGCCTTAGATCACTTAATGGGGGCCTTATTAGCTGGCGAAGTTGTCACGGTGCCGCGCAAGCAATTTATCAACGTGATGGAAGAATTGGTCATCACCGAGACGATCTCCCAGATTACCGCCATCGAGATCGATCGGGAAGTGCAATTAGACGTGGGTGATGTCGCTGCCTACGCGCTCAATAGATTACCCCCGCTCTACGCTACCACCGAAGAAGGTGCCAGTTATCAACGCGATCGCGCCAAAACCGAACTCCAAACTTTAATTACCAACCAAGTCGAGTCAGCCATCGCGCAAAATCTCGATCGTCCCGAATTTTTCCCCGAACGGCAAGCAATCTCCAAACCAAGTGGCGATGAGGTTGTCAAGCAAGTTAGTACTCTCCTCCAAACCTATGCGCCCCAATTTGAAGCCCAACACCATCCAGTTGGAGCTAGTAATTAGCGACGATTGCAGGTCTAATGAAATGTCCCAATTGTCAATCTACTAGAATTCGCAAGCATGGCTTTTATCGCGACAAACAACGCTATCAATGCAAAGATTGCGCTCGTCAATTTGTCGAACAGCATCGCCCGAATCTCCATCAGCAAAATAGTACGGGCGTAGAAGAGCGAATCGATCGATACATCTGTTCGATTTCTACTCCAGCTAGCGATTTGCTGTTATCACTCCAACAAGAGACTGCCAACTACCCGCTCTCTCAAATGCAGCCGACGATGGCACAGGCTGAATTCATCGCCCTCTCGCTCCGATCGAGCGGTGCCAGTCGCGTCTTGGAGCTAGGAATTTTTAGCAGCTATACTACTTTATCGATCGCGCAGGCATTGCCATCAGATGGCGTAGTAATTGCCAGTGGCGTTGCTGGCAAGCATCTGGAGGTGGCTCGCGATTACTGGCAGCGATGCGGCGTGGCTGCCAACATCGATTTTCAGATCGGCAGTGGTGTCGAACTGCTCGATCGATTATTAACTAGCGATCTGGCTGCATTTGATGCGATCGTCATTTCGGGACTCAAACATCAGTACCCACTCTACTATCAACGCGCGATCGACTTGCTGCGTCCGGGTGGCTTGCTCTTCGCCACCGATATCTTATGGCAAGGGCGAGTGCTCAGTCCCGATACCTACAATGATGATTTTACGCAAGGTATCGATCGGTTTAATCGGGAGCTAGCTGCCGATGCGCGCGTTCGGGTTTCGGTTTTACCGATCGGCGATGGGTTGTCGATCGCGCTCAAACTGTAATTGGGGCTGAAAGTTCTCAACAAAAAACCGCACTCATGACAAGTACGGTTTTTTGTTACATTTGGTGGCGGAGACTGGATTTGAACCAGCGACCTTCGGGTTATGAGCCCGACGAGCTACCAGGCTGCTCTACTCCGCGTCGTTTTTTAATCAACCCACTTAATATAGCACCACTTCTCTATAAATAGCAACCACCGATCGCCACTAATTTGCAAACATAGCCAAAAATCGCTGTGCCCAGCCGTTCGATCTGCTCGAAGATGGCTTGACCGTTGACTTCCGTGCCACTCGACTCACCACTGCGCGATCGCCACCCAACTAGCAGGGATGCAAAAACCCTTAAAAAATCTTAAACTCTGTAAAGATAGAGAAAAAATCATAAATAGATATGCGGGTT
>NZ_JANPGM010000483.1:0-1661 GCF_031423935.1 Chamaesiphon sp. VAR_69_metabat_338 | reverse complement strand
AGGTCAATGGCATCATCTGCGCGGGGTATTTGAGTTAAATCTCTTACTACATCTACCCAATTGTCTTGCTCTGCTGCAAACCAATCAAGTGCCATTATCAGCAATATATGTTCCCATTCCTCAGCGGTCTTTTCTTTTCCTAATGCTCTTTTCTGTGCCATTTGCCGACAGTGCAATGGATTGAGTCCACTATTCCAATAATCTGCCCATTCACAATACCAAGTTAAACTTCGATCTACGACTGTCTCCCGCTCTACATCCGTTAACTGTTCCTTTGCAAATAGCCGCATCAAATCGTGCCAGCCAAATCGATCTTCGCCACGCAATTCCAATACCTGAGCTTCGAGTAGTCGCCCCAAACCCGCTTCAATTTTAGATTGCTCCCATTGCATCACCGCTGCCAAGATCTCCAGCCCAAAATTCACACCAGGCAAACCCCCCGCCCAGCGAAATAACTGCCGATCCTCTTCGGTTAATATCTGATAGCTAAGATTGAAACTCGCTCTTACCGAACCCTGTCCTGGAATTGCCTTCTCTACATTCTCGTTTTCTAGTTTATTTAAGCGTGTTGATTCATTTGCTAATTCTTGAGCATAAGCCTGGAGCGACTTTCGCGCCCAGATTTGCCGATCGAGTGTAGCCGCCGTAATCCGAATCGCGATCGGCAACCGTCCGCAGAGATTGACGATTTCCCGCGCTGCTGGTAGTTCTACCTCTACCCGCTTGCCATCCTGCAAAATCGCCTGAAATAGTAACTCCGCCTCACCCAATTCTCGATCGATCCCCACCGCCATCGGTTCTAGATCGAGCTGTACGGCTCCAGGTAAGCCCGTCAATCGCAATCGACTCGTCACCACTACCGCACACTTAAGATTGCTGGGTAATAAATCCCGAATCTGGTCTTCATCCCGCGCATTGTCGAGGATGACGATCGCTTGTTTGGTGGCTAGGATCGATCGATATTGGCTTACCAACCCCTCTACATCCGTCGCCAACTGGGACTCGTCCCGCCCCGTCAATGCCCTCAAAAACCGAATTAGGACTGTTTTAGTTCCCAGTGCCGATTGGGGGTCTTGTCCGTAGAGATTGACATAGAGTTGGGCATCGGGATATCGATGTTTGAGTCGATAGGCAACCCGAATCGCTAGAGCAGATTTACCCACGCCAGGTATCCCCGCGATCGCCGCAATTTTACCTCGATCCAAGGTTGCTTCGATCTGAGCGATATAATCTTTCCGTCCTGTGAAATCCCCGATATCCTGCGGCAGCATATAGGGAGAAGGTTGTGCGGGTTGGGATTGGATATACTGATTGACGGTGCTATAATCCCCGATCGCGCCAAGGATACTTTTATCGATCGGGGCATTATATTTAGGCATGGAGTTTGTCATTTCGGCTTAGGGTTTGGTGCCGATATTTTGGGTTACGGTATTTCTATCCCCGATCGCGCCGACAATCGCATCATCTCCCATCGTCACGTTATACTTGCTGGCTTTCTCCTGTTCAGATTCGGCTAATAGTTTGGCAATCTCCGCCGCCAAATCTTTATTTTCTGGGGCTTCGAGGATTTTCTGCAACTGATATTCTAACGATGAGGTTGCGCCTTTATTTTCAGGATCGGTTGCTACATCTTTGGCGATATCCAAGGCTCCTGGTTTAGC
>NZ_JANPGM010000482.1:0-7215 GCF_031423935.1 Chamaesiphon sp. VAR_69_metabat_338 | reverse complement strand
TTCCCGACCCATCTGCACGTATTGCGCACCCTGTCCGGGGAACACGAATACCACCCCAGGCTGGAGATCGATTACCTGACGAGTTGCGGTCGCTAGATGAGGTAAAGTCGCCAGATGGTCGATCGCCTCGGCGGTATTTTGACAGACAATCGATCGCCGATAATTATACCCGTTGCGCCCAATTTGGAGCGTAAACGCCACATCGGCGAGGTTGAGTTCGGGATGTTGTTGCAGGTACTCTTTGAGATTAATGGTTTGCTGTTCTAACGCCGTGGCTGTTTTGGCCGAGAGTAACAGTAATTGATGCGGACGCCCAGCACCGGAAGCCTCAACTTGAGGCGGTTCTTCGAGGATGATATGGGCATTGGTACCGCCACCGCCAAAGGAACTCACCCCCGCCCGACGTGGCGTATCTCCACTCGGCCAGTCAACTAATTTATCGTTGACATAAAAGGGACTCTCGGCAAAATCGATGTGCGGGTTGGGACTGCTGAAATTGATACTCGGTGGGATTTGGCGATGGTACAGTGCCAAGGCGGTTTTGATCGTGCCTGCAACCCCTGCTGCCGCCGTGAGGTGGCCTAAATTACTCTTGATCGACCCGATGCCGCAAAATTGCTGGGCGGCGGTTTGCGTCCGAAATGCTTGGGTGAGAGCTTCGACCTCGATCGGATCGCCCAAAGCTGTCGCCGTGCCGTGTGCCTCGATATAGGAAATTGACTCTGGCTGAATCCCCGCACTTTGTTGAGCTTGGAGGATCGCTTTCATCTGACCCTTGACACTGGGCGCGGTAAAACTTACCTTATCCGCACCATCGTTATTCATGCCGACGCCCTTGATGACGGTATAAATTCGATCGCCATCCGCGATCGCGTCAGCCAAACGTTTGAGGACGACAATCCCCGCCCCATTATTAAATAATGTCCCCCGAGCATTGGCATCGAACGGACGACAATGACCGTCGGGTGTAAAAATACTCCCTTCTTGGTGTAAATAGCCTTGATTTTGCGGCGTACTAATTGCCACCCCACCAGCCAAGGCCAAATCGCACTGCCCGTTTAATAACCCTTGATAAGCTTGAATAATCGCGACCAAGGAAGTCGAACAAGCCGTACTGACATTAATGCTGGGGCCTTGGAGATTTAATTTATACGAGACGCGAGTTGTCAAATAATCGCGATCGTTAACCAAATGGGTTTGAAATTCGCCAAATCGATCGAGCACTGCCGCTTGGCAGCTCAAATGCTTTTCAAAATAGGTATTATCCGCCGAGCCAGCATAAACGCCAATTTTGTTGTCTTCAACTGCCGGATATCCGACAGTTTCGAGAGCTTCAGCCGCCAGTTCGAGCAAGATCCGCGTTTGGGGATCCATCATTTCGGCTTCTCTAGCACTAATGCCAAAAAAGCTGGCGTCGAAGAGTTCGGCACCCGCGAGGACGCCTTTGGCGCGGACGTAATTGGGATCGGCGAGGAGGGCGAGATCGACACTCGGAGCGATTTCACTTTCGTCAAACCAGGTAATCGATTCCGTCCCCGCGCGCAGGTTCGCCCACAATTCTTCGATATTATTGGCACCTGGAAATCTACCAACCATCCCAATGACAGCAACACTATTATTAGTTACGGGCGGGGTTACGGGTGGACGAGCGATCGCCGGCTCGGTTGGCGTGCTAGCGATCGCACTTACCAGATAGTCTGCCATCGATCGAATCGTTGGATGCTGATATAGCCGCACGACTGAAACTTTGCAATTGAATCTAGCTTGAATTCGGGCGATCGCTTTGAGTCCCAGCAAGGAGTTCCCACCGAGATCGAAGAAGTTATCTGCCACCCCGACGCGATCGAGTCGGAGTAGTTCTTGCCAAATCTCGGTCAAGATCGTTTCGGTATTTGTCCGCGCCGCCACAAAGTTTTGGCTCGATCCGAGATTGACTGGAGCCGGTGCGGGTAATGCTTGGCGATCGGTTTTACCATTTGGGGTCAGGGGCATAACATCCAAACTCACGAACGCCGACGGCACCATGTAGTCGGGCAATTGCTGTTTGAGACTGGTTCTCAATGCTGCTAGATCGATCTGAGCGGCTGTTGTCGGTACGAAATAGGCCACTAATCGGACATCGCCCGGTTCATCTTCGCGGACGATGACTACTGCCTCTCGTACCTGTTCCTGCTGGGCGATCGCGGCTTCGATTTCACCCAGTTCGATCCGAAACCCCCGAATCTTAACTTGATTGTCAATCCGCCCTAAATACTCGATATCGCCGTTGGGCAAGTACTTAGCTAAATCGCCCGTCCGATATAATCTGGTTGGAGAGTGCGGATCGATCGGATTGGCAATAAAGCGTTCGGCAGTCAGTTCGGGACGATTTAAATAACCTCGCGTGACACCCGCGCCACCGACATACATTTCTCCCGCTATCCCAATTGCCACTGGTTGACGATCGGTATCCAGGATATATAATTCCAAATCGGGAATCGGACAACCGATAACGCTACCGCGCTCTAGATCGCTCGCCGCGATCGGGCGATAGGTAACATGGACGGTGGTTTCGGTAATTCCATACATATTTACGAGCTGTGGTGTGGTATCGCCATATTTGGCAAACCACGGCTTCAGGCTCTGGAGATCCAACGCTTCTCCGCCGAAGATCGCCCGTCGCAAACTCAATTTCAGATTAGCTTGCGCTTCGGTCGCTACTCGCATTAATTGCCGAAAAGCTGACGGGGTTTGATTGAGCACGGTGACGCGTTCGCGCGCTAATAGCTCGTAAAAATCTTGGGGCGATCGACTCACTGCAAACGGCACGATAACCAACCGTCCGCCATAGATTAACGCACCCCACAACTCCCACACCGAGAAATCAAAGGCATAGGAGTGGAACATCGTCCAGACATCGCGATCGTCAAATTGATACCATTCCTGAGTCGCGGCAAATAATCTGCCGACATTGGCATGCGTCACCATCACCCCTTTGGGTTTGCCTGTCGAACCGGAGGTGTAAATAATGTAGATGAGATTGCTCGGATCGACTGGCACAAGTGGATTCTCGTGACTAGCTTCAGCCATCGGTGCGTCCACACACACTACCGTGCCAGCATAGTCACCAAAAGATCCAGCTAACTGCTGCATCGTCACCAATACGGGCACCCGGGCATCCGCCAGCATATAAGCCAACCGTTCGGTAGGATAGGCAGGATCGAGCGGCACATAGGCACCGCCAGCCTTGAGAATACCCAAGATGCCGACTACCATCTCTAAGGATCGCTCGACACTCAATCCCACCAATACTTCTGGCGCGACGCCGAGGGCGATTAACTGGTGGGCTAATTGATTGGCACGATCGTTCAACTCCCGATAAGTAAGTTGTCGCTCGTCAAACGATACGGCGATCGATTCTGGCGTGCGGGCGACTTGGGCTTCAAATAACTGATGGAGACATTGAGTTTGGGGATACGCTTGGATTGGGCGATCGGGCAGCAACCAGGCTAACTGCTCTGGCTGTGGCACAAGCTGTTTTTGCCACTCAACCAATGTCGCTGGCGGAGCTAATTGCAAGTACAACGCTTCCGTAGCAGCGGCATAAGCCTCGCCATCGATCCATTGCACTTGAGGATCGTAACTTAACAGCAGTCGGAGTTTTGCCAGCGCATCCTCTGCTTGCGCTGCCGATAAGGAGCCACCTTGCGTCGCTCTGATCGCTTCATACGAGATGCGATCGCCATAAAATTTTATCCACGTAGCGCGACCGCGATCGTAAGCAGCCGTTAACTCTGGCTGAGATCCGGCTAATTCCTGAATGTAATCCCACTCTAAACTATGGGTAGTTAATGTTTGGCGCAGCATTTTAGCTGATTTACTCGACTCATTACCGCCGTGATAGCGATACTCAGACACCACTCGATCGTGAAAGTGGATCGGGTAATGACGGGCGAGTCGCAGGAATAAATTCATGTCTTCCTGCTGGGGCAAAAAACCACCGCCAATGGCCGCGATCGCCGTCCGCCGACAAATAGCTGTCGCGCACTGAATATTGTGTTGTGCGGCTAAAATCGTCGCATAACTCGCGACTGGTGGCGGCTCGTCAAAAAGTTTTTGGACGCGATAGGAACCGTCGGGATCGATCGCTCTAAAGATATATCTACCAAAAACAAAGCCAGCTTCGGGATGTGCCTCCAAGCAATTGACACCGATGGCGATCGCGTCTGGGCGCAAACAATCGTCACTGTCGAGAAAAATAATTAAGGCACCGCGACTGACTTCAATCCCCTTGTTCCGTGCGCCAGGTAAGCCTTGATTTGCCTGGTAAACGTATTTAACCGTGGGGTAGCGATCGCACACTGCCTTAGTGTTGTCAGTCGAGCCATCATCGACAACAATTATCTCGATCTCGCCTGCCCGATAAGTTTGCGCGATCGCACTCTCGATCGCTGCTGGCAAAAATTCACAACTGTTGTATGCCGGAATGACGATCGATACGCTACTTGCGGTGGTTAAAGGTGAAAGCATGACTTTAGTTATCCCAATGGCAATTTTTTTTGGCTTGCTAGTTATAAGATATCGCGATGCGATCGGCAGTTAATACCCCCTACCAACGGCGATCTAGCTGTCGCTGTTAGTAGTCCCGATCGCATCGCGAAAAAAGCAGTAATTCCGCTGAACTTTGTATTTTTGGATACATAGGGGCAACTTTTAGCGCAGGCGATGTTGGCTGCTGCTAGGATCGCCCGATCTCGCGCGCTCGATTTACTACCGTCTTCTGGTTCTCCGAATATCCATGCGACATGTCGAGCGTCGGACTGGAGCGAACTTCGCTACCGAATATGTGTGGGGATCGGTAGCGATGCTTGAGAATAGGCACCACGGCAATCTGCATCCAGACCTAGCTATTCTCAATCTTTACAAACAATCATCAGGGCTATTCAACTACTCAATTTTAGATTTAATTCGGTATTTAACTCTAGATTACACGATCGCTTGTAACTCATAAAACCTGATTTCTACTAGATAGTATCTATTTTGCCGATCGGCTAATGTAACAGTAGATAATACGTCCTCGACCTTAAATGTACCTTCCCAATTTTTCTTCAGTATTCAGTGATTTTCAACAGCCAGATGACTGAATTTGATGCTAGGTAGCGGGATGAGGAGAATCGATCGGGGTTGCATCGATCGGGATGAGGTAATATACTGCTGTGAGTATTATAGTTAAATTAAATTTAAATGATTGTTGGCATTATCCATATTTCTTAGGGACGATCGCCATAAGCACTCAATACAAGAAATCATTTAATAAATATCACAATTAAATAGTGATCTAGATCACTGCCAATTAAATCGGGATCTAGTTCGCTGCTAATTAAATAGCGATCTTGTTCGCAGCTAATTTTATTTAATCTTATACAACTAATCTTTTGGGGCGATCGCATGACCGATCTAAAAAAATCTGACACGGTGGCGAATTCGTGGCAGACAGACGATATCAGAGCCACAAACCTCTCTGTTCGGTGGCAACACTACCTCCTGGGGCTTCAATCACTAGTCTTGGTGGGACTAGATGTGACGATGCTGTATGCGTCGTGGACGATCTCGGATGCGATCGGCACGCCAGTGGAAGGGGCGCATGTGGCCAACTCAATGATTCCGATTCTAGCCGTAAGCATTGGTACGCTGGCGACTGGGGGATTCTATGGCACTGATGACAAGCTCAATCGGTTTTCCAAGCTATTCAAATCGCTCACAATCGCACAAGTAGTGGTGCTGATCGCGGCTTTTTTCTATCAGCCCGGTTTGTGGGTGTCGCGCTCGGTATTTTTGATGGCGTGGGTATTAAACTTTGTCTTAATTAGCAGTGCGAGGTTTGGCTTCGATCTGCTGACTATCCAAGTGCGCAAGCGCAACCCAATTTTTCAGCATCAAGTCGTGCTGCTGGGACATCAACAAGATATCGGTAACGTCAAAAAATTGATCGAACGCTCTCGACAATTCAAAGTCGATAGCATCATCGACTTAGGGGTTTGGGATCTCCACACCGAGCTAGAGCAAGTCATTCAATATATTTGCTCGCGGCAAGTAAGTGAAGTCTTCGTTTGTAGTCAAGACTCGATCGACAATCAAATTATGCTGTTGTGGAGTTTAAAAGCCGCTGGCATCCACCTGCGGATGATTCCCTCAGAGACTCAGCTACCCCAACGCTCTGCTGAGACGAAGATGATTGAAGAAATCCCCACTAGTCGCTTTAAATCACTGCCAATTTTTGGCGTTAATTTTTTGATGAAGCGGCTGTTCGATATCGTGGCGGCTACGCTCATTTCCCTGATCCTCTCACCGATCCTCATTGCTACGGCGATCGCGGTCAAAAAAACATCTTCAGGGCCGATTTTTTATCGTCAGTATCGAGTCGGACTCAAAGGCAATCGCTTCCAAGTGTGGAAATTCCGGACGATGGTCGAAAATGCGAGCGAACTTCAAAAAGATCTAGAAGCTCAAAATGAAGTTAAAGGCGGCGTGCTATTTAAAATCAAAGAAGATCCGCGCATTACTAAAATTGGTAAGTTTTTGCGTAAATATAGCATCGACGAACTCCCTCAATTGATCAATGTTTTACAAGGTCAAATGAGTTTGGTCGGCCCTCGTCCCCTGCCTGTGAGAGATTACGAACGCTCTTTAGCAGACATGAAACACTTTTCTCGCGATCGCTTTTTGCGCTATGAGGTCTTACCTGGAATCACCGGCTTATGGCAAGTTAAAGGTCGGTCGAGTGTGGATTCTGATGAAATCTTTTACTGGGATATGGTGTATATTTTGCAATGGTCTTTAGCACTCGACCTGAAAATCTTACTACAAACAATTAAAGTGGTGATCGCCAAGGAAGGGTCTTATTAGAGGGTGTTTGAAAAGTTATTTTTGACACCCGTAGTTGGTGTGAATCCCCCTAAATCCCCCTTAAAAAGGGGGACTAAGAATCCGGTTCCCCCTGCTTGGTGCAACACATGCGGAGGGAACCTCCGCGTGGTTGCATCCGCTTTTTAAGGGGGCTAGGGGGATTTTCTAGAGTTTAAGCGTAACAAATTTGACTTTTAAAACAGTCTCTTAGACTATTAAATAGCTGGACATAATTAAATTAACAATGACGAAATGGCCCTCACCCCGCCAGATCCTCCGGTTCTGGCGGGGTGAGGTCAGAATGCTGGCATTTTACATTTAATTTCGCCT
>NZ_JANPGM010000481.1:0-15552 GCF_031423935.1 Chamaesiphon sp. VAR_69_metabat_338 | reverse complement strand
CATTTTTATCGGCTGACTTCTGAAAGCTATATTCGATGCCCTTGGCACTGAGCTTGTTTTGCAATTCAGTGTTGTCGTCGAGCAGCGTGACTTCTTTGACCCGCAGTTTGCTACTAGCCGGAGCATCGGCAACGGTCACTTTGGCAATCTTCGTCACCGGATCGATTTCAACCTTCGATACCGTGTTGTTGTTGACCTCACGGATCAGTTCTCCGTAACTGAGCGAATTAGGATCGTTCTTGGCTAAAACTGGGGTACTCCAGATAAGTCCCAAAGCGAGCGGCACGCCAGCCGCTAATCGCCACCATGACTGGGAAAATCGCTTTGATTTGACCTGGGAACTATTATGCATATATTTTTCTTGTGTCCTTACACCTGCACCCGATCTGAGTATTTGGATTTGGTCTGGTTAGTCTGCGAGCGATCTGCCGCTCTCTGGCTCGATATCTTCTAGTTTAGCTTTAGTTTTAGTATTGCCATATCTGCGCATGGAATTAACATTTTATAAGATTGTGCCAGCAACGGCGAGCATTAATTTTAGGTGACTGCGGGGGCTTTGGCTAATGGGGAAATTTGCTTGACCTCCGTATTCAGATTGACGAAGTAGAGTTCGATATTCAGATCTGGGTAGCGATCGCGAATCGCCCAGTAGGCGCGACTGAGGTATTCCGTATGCGTAGTCAGTTCTAGGGTCGGATTGTCGGTCAGGCTGGGGTCGATTTTGTACTTATATACAGCACAATCTTGGTGATCGAGAATTAACACTTTTTTAATCTGGTGGAGGCGATAGGAAATATCTAATTGATCCCAAAACGCTTCGGCATCATACTGATGTGGCATTCCGCTCAACGCCAGCGAAGCCCCTGCCAGAGCCGTAAAATCGTACTGTCCGCCCAAGTTTTGGAGGGAGAGAAAATAGCGTTCTGCTTCTAAGATCCGATAATCGATACAACTGAGCACTAGTGCTTTGGGTACTTTTTTTTCGGCTCTAGCAGCCGCAGGAGCGATCGTACTAGCTGTTATCAGCACGCCTACGCCGACCAGATGGCGGAGAAATTGACGACGATCGATTGCCGCAGCCGCGACCCGATCGTGCTGAAAACACTGACAACTATCCCGCATGTTAGTTTGCTCTATTTTAGAAAAAGTCAACTCGATTGTCTATCCGCTCGTGCGCCCGAGCGACCCTATTGTCAATATACCGCTGCTCTACCCAGATGGTAGCGAACTGGCAGTAGTTACCACGCCAACCGCTGGTGTTCGCGCTGCTGACGTTGGCGTAGCCGCGCTCGATGTAGGTAATCGGCGGCAGGGTATTTGGCTGATGAGTGATGTAGTTGGGGATGGAGATGGATAATGTATCTATTCTACCAAAAGCTAGCCACCGCAGGTAGATCGGTCGGTGGGTCGATCGCGACCCCGGCTGGTGTCCTCCGCACAGCCCGATGCGTGACGGGCAAGACATTATGATACAATTACCTCTATCGCATCTGCAGTTCGACCGACTCGGCAATCTCGTACGATATACTAGCAATTTGCCAGTTGGATGCCCTGAGTTGAAGCCCTCACCCTCGCCAATGCTGCAGTGTGAAGCTCGACTCCTTTTAGTCCTATGTTGTCTATCCAAACGATGCCTGCATCAACCCCTAAGTTGGATGATTTATTGCTCGACGTCCAGCTCTCATCATCACAACTGGCGCAAATTTCTACAGAGTTGAATGAGATCGTGACTGGCATTGCCGCATTGACTCAAGTCGATCGCGTGGAGTTAGCCAAGATCGCGCGAGATTTGCAGGTAGAAGCGATCGTCTCGGACTGGATCGATGACTGGTCTCTAGATCGAGCCGCACGGCAGACTCAGTTCACCGTTCAGCAAATCCGTGCCGTGGTGACAATCGTCAATCAATTGACTCAACAGCACCAATCGACGATCCGGCAGCATCTTAATTATTTGCACCAGACGATCGAGGATCGACAATTACCCATCCAATCGCCAGCACTGGCCGATTATATTAACAATTTTATGACAATAGATCGCGTGCGGTCTAGTCGGAGCACTCAGTCCTTAGAGCTACTGGAAACCATCGCCCTGAATGTATTGCTAGGCTTGTTGTTCTACAGTAGCCCCAACGGCCACCAACGACTATGGACGGCTCTATTGCAAAGATCTCACCACTCGATCGTGCGGCCTAGCGGCAATTAAATCAAGTTAGATAGATCTCACCTAATATTTTATTAAGTAATTATGGAATCCGATCGTTCGACTACCCGGACTTACACTGCTAACACTTGCGAACTAATCGTCTCTGGTCGCGAGCCAGCTGCCGTTGGCGATCGACCACCAGCGGCGATCGATCCGGTCGATTTTAGTCTGCATTTAGATCGCACTGAGGGAGGGGAAGAGCGGTCGATCCTCCAAGGCCAAGCGCAGCAATTAAACCAGCTCCAACAAGTTGTCAGCAGCTATATTGCCGATTTAGTGGCCAAATTTCCGATCCCAGTGGCGATCGATCGGGTACCCCCAACCGCCGAAGATACCCAACAGAGCGACATCCAGCCAGCAATCGATATCCCTCCTCACGGAGACGCATCGCCGAGATCGGGCATTCTCAAAAATCTTCCGGGATTGCGGAATACATTAACCGATCGCCACAACTCGTCCGCACAATTTGACGAGCGATCGGGTGTATCCAAAATGTTCGGTCTCCAGCCCCAGCCCGCCGCGCGTCAAGCCACGCCGAACTTAGAAGTAGCGGCGACTGCCGCAGCCGCCATACCACTAGCGAACGCAGGGGATCGGATCCCATACCTGACCGGATCTGGAGATCGCTCGCTCGACCACGATCTCCACCTGGGCGATCTAGCAACGGCGACATCTGGTGCAGTTATCGGCTTATCCGCCCTGCAACTATTCGATCTGGCGATCGTCCTCGATGAATATGCCAACGCCAATCTTTCACCAGCCGAGCGTTCTCGCTCGGCAACACTCAATCGCCCGCTATTCAAAGCCAATCCGGCCAGCTCGGACGATCTGGCCGCCGCTGCTTCCCGCTGGCCAAATATACCTAGATCCGGTACCGAACTAAACGCCAGTCCAGTTTATTACCGCAATCGTCGCTCCCGCTCGGCATTTATGTCTGGCCTCCCTTGGGCGATCGCCGCAGCTCTAGCGGTAGGTGTCCCGTTGGCAATGCTCGATCCCAATTCAAATCCGCTCAAAGACGCCGCCAACAAACTCAAAATGCCCGATCTGGCGGCGACCAAGAAACCAAATTCAGTAGCAAGTACCGCACCAGGAGCGACTAAAACCGATCCGAGCAAGGTGCCTAATGCTAGTGAGGCACTCCCGACACCTTGGCAACAACAACCAGTACAGCCGCCCGCCAATACGAAACCGATCGCGCCTAGCCTCCCCACCACTCAAGCTGATGGCAAACTTGGGGCTGCGCCATTGCCAGAAGTCCTCGGTGGCAAACCCGGACAGGCTCCGTCCCCAGATCCAGGCACTCCAAATCGTAAGAGCGAATCCACTACCAACCCGCTCTCTACTAATCCGCTCCCGCCCAATTTCAATTCGAGTGGATCGCCAGCGACTACGACCGCGCCTAAACCTGGTGTCAAAACAACTTCAGTAACTCCAACCACCAAATCGGTCGGTACCGCCAAACAGACACCGCTTCAAATCGGTCAAGTCCCGATCGATGCGCCCAGTCCGGGCAAGATCTCTATCTCTAAACAACCCGCACTCTTACCACCCACCGACCCGTCAACTAGTGTCCCCGCCGCACCGGTCAAGCCAGTTCCCTTCAACCAGCCAGGGGTAGACGAGTCTGGCCGGATCGATCCATTCGATCGGCCCACCACCACGAAAAAACCCGATCGCACCACCAAACCAGCCGTCGCCACCAAGCCCAAAACCAAACCGGGCAAATCCCAACCCTCACCCCTCAATCCATCCCCTAACGATCCATTTGCCCCAGTACCCAAAAATCCCAATCTGATCGACCCCAACGAGAGCAGTAATAAAGAGATTAAAGAGAGTGCCGAGCCACAAGTCCAGCCGATCGTCCCCGATCGACCATTGCAGTCCAATAATGGTGGTACCGATGCCGCAGAAACTAACCCCACCCTCCAAGAAGCCAAACGCTACTTCCAAGGCAAGTGGAAAGCCGCTCCCACCCAGCCCAATGCCCTACAATACGTGCTCCAAGTCAACAAAAATGGTACGGTCAAAAGTGTCTCCCCTCAAGGTGAAGCCGCAACTACCTACCTTCAGCAGTCCAAATTGATTAAGCCAGGGCAAAAACTAGCTGGTGGTAGTAGCGACCAAAAAATTCGCGTCTTGCTCCAGCCTGATGGTGGTGTCGATACTTTTATCGAGCCATAGATCGCCACTGAATGTCGAGATCGATCGCGTCAATGGTGGGTAAACCCCACCATCGCAGCTGTCAATTTTATACTAGAATCTACGAGATCGTTCGTCCATCATTGAGAACAGTTTGTGTTAAATCGTCATCGCTGGGTCATCAATCTAGTTGTAGCTGTGTCTCTGCTGGCTCTAACTGGGTTTTCGTTATTTCCAATTTTTAATTTGGTATTAGATGGTGGGGTCGCCGTCGCCACCGAACCAAATAGTCTTTCTACCGCGCAAACCAATCAACTGCAATCGCAAGCCCAAGGCTACGCCAAAGTCTTGCAAAGAGAGCCAGATAATCAAGTCGCGCTCAAGGGCTTGCTCGATACGCGCTTGCAATTAGGCGATATCAAAGGCAGTTTATCACCACTCGAAAAAATTGCCGCCCTCAATCCGCAGATGCCAGACTATACCGTCCTCTTGGCTCAAACCAAGCAGTATCTTGGCGATCGCGATGGCGCGACAGCGAGCTATCGCACCGTACTCACAATTCAGCCTCAGAATATTAACGCGCTGCAAGGATTGGTAAGTTTATTAATCGATGCCAAGCGTCCAGAAGCAGCGATGGGTGCCGTCCAAACCGCTTTAAAATCAGCACCGGCAAATACTGACTTAACACCTGTAAAACTGCTCCAAGCCCAGATTTACCTTACTCAACAGCGCAATGCTGATGCACTCGGGATCTACGATGCCGCGATCGAAGCCAACCGCGATGATTTTCGTCCTGTCTTAGCCAAAGCCCTCGTGTTTAAGCAAATGGGCAATCTCACTCAAGCCCAGTTGCTGATGACCACCGCAATGGGTCTAGCTCCGGCTGAATATAAGGATCAGATTCAACAATTGGCACAAGCGACTCAACCGCCAAAAGTATCGATCGCACCAAATCCAACTACTCCCGCGCCAGCGGCAGCACCAGTACCCACTCAGCCAGCAGCTCAACCTGTGACTGTCAAATAGCTACGGTAATTACTAATTTCTTAGGAGGGGCGATCGATCGCCCCTCCTTGTTTTTGAATTCTATTAGGTATGAAACGGGATGGTGATGAACGGTAAGAAAGCGAGCAGCAGCCATGCCCAGGTTTGGTAGTCAGCTGCGGGGGCATCGAGGGATGTAGGACGATCGAGTAGGGCGGTAATGCGTTGGGTGAGTCGATCGGTGGTGGCTGTTTGACTGAAAGCCGCGCAAATATTTTCGGCAAAGATCGGGGGGGTTTGGACGATCGCCAGTAGGGCTTCGGCGACTAGTAACGGATCGGTGCGATCTGCTGCCCAGCGATCGGCACGGAGTTCGCGGAGCAGCGTGAGTTCTTGCCAGATGGCAGCGGTTTGAGGCAACCAGCTCGTCATCTGCCGCAGCCAGCCCAGCCAGAAAAAACACCAGGTATCGCGGTAATGGTAATGTGCTTGCTCGTGCGCCAAAACTGCCTCTAGTCGATCGGGAGTGAGGGTATCTAGCAAACCTTGAGTGATGACTAATTCGGGTTCCCAGAAGCCGATTTGGGCACTATAGGGAGTGGCGAGATCGAGGATGCGGACGCGCCGCTCTCCGATGGTGACGAGCGAATAAGTGCGGATCTGGTGGAGCATTCGCCAGCCGGAGCTGGCAAGTACCAACAAGTTGACGCTCGCGTAGCCCAAAAAACAGATCGCCAGATCGTAGCTCAACCAATCATTACCCATCCACACCATCCGTCCGTGCGGCCCCATCCAAATAATGGCGATCGCGTTGGTAATCAGCAATAGTGGCGGTAATAAAAAGATGACGAGCGTGGTTTGCCAGTCAGGGTGGTGACAATTGGTTGTCGATTCTCCATGGGAGAGGCTACGCCAACGGGTGTAGCGTAGCAGCCAAGCGATGGTAAATATAGCCACTAATACGAGTAGGTGCATTATTGTTTCTCCCGAGCGGTGCGGATGGCGGCGAGTTTTTGGGCGATCGCTTCAATTTGGTCGATACTGGCGCGATCGAGCTTGTCGGCAAAAGCGGCAACAATATCGGGATTGCCGATCGCCAGAAATTGCTGTAACTGTTCGTAGGCTTGGAGGGCTTGGGCTTCGGCGGCGGAGAGCAGCGGTTGCCATACGAAGCTGCGTTCTTGGCGATCGCATTCTAGCCAGCCTTTGTGCGTCAGTCGATTGAGGACGGTGGTGACGGACGCATGGGCGAGTTCGCGATCGGGATCGCTCAGAATTCGATCGCGGACGTCTTTAACGGTGACGGCACCCAATTCCCAGACAATGTGGAGAATTTCGGTTTCTAATGGCCCCAGGGAAAGGTTTGTCGGTCGATGTTTGGGGAGAGGAACCATACCTTGTGAGTAAGAGCTTTTTCTTAGAATATCGCAATAATCTGCAGGGGGAAGTTTGACAGGCTGTCTTTTGACAGAATTTATGATTCCCAGCAAAATCTTCAAGGGACTGAAATTAGAAGGGTGCGAAGATCTTGCGACAAATTAATTGGCTGGCACTGGTGAGGAGATTGGTGGCGATATCGATCGCGCTCGGTGGTAGCGAAACGATGTTGGCAATTAGCTGCTGGGCGCAAGCCTTACCATCCAATGAAACCGAGCCGGAATTGACGATCGACCTGACGGGCGAACGCCGCTTGAATCTGCCGAAATCGGCTCCAACTTACACGATCGATCGCCAACAAATCGATCGCCAGGGTGCAAAAAATGTCGCCGATGCCCTCAAGAACTTACCAGGTTTTGCGATTAATGATGTCGGTTATGGGGCAGATATTCATACCGGAACTTACTATCGCGGTGCTTCGACGAATCAATTTATTATCCTGCTAAATGGTCGCCCGATCGGCACGAATATCAATACCTATCATGGGGCAACGGATCTCAATAGTATTCCTGTCGATGCGATCGATCGCATCGAACTTTCTAGCGGTGCGAGTAATATTATCTACGGTTCCGAAGCCTTTGGGGGCGTGGTAAACATCGTCACCAAGACTTATAAAGGCAAGCCAGAAACGAATGTTTCGGCAGAACTCGGCTCCTATGGACGGCAGAATTACCGGGCGAGTTACACGGGTGGCGATCGTCAAGTTAACTATCGGATCGGGGTTGAGAAATACAAAATTGATAATAACTATAGGGTGCCCGTTGGTGCTGCCAATCGCGATGCGACAACGGGAAAACTGACTAATGCCGATACCGATACGACTAGCTATACTGGCAATATTTCAGCAGCAATTAACGATCGCAATCAGCTCGATCTCGACGTTACGAAAATTACCAGTCGGCGGGGCTTAATTTACTTTGGCTTTCCCTCGCAACTCGACAGGTTAGACCATGATGCGGTAAATGTCGGCTTGAATTGGCGATCTCAATTAGCAGCCGATAATTCTTCTACGCTCAATACCACGATTAGCTATAACCAGGATTATTTTAATACCTATGGCCCCAGCGGCACTGGCAACCGCACGGGCACCCTCGATACGCAAGCGATCGCGGGGCGAATCGACCATAACTGGAAAACGTCGAGTGCGAATACTCTCCGCTGGGGTGGCGAAATCCAAAATCGGCGACTCAATGGCTCGGCAATTAGTACCGTACCCGCACGGACTGCTTTTAATGAGGTCGAAAATCGTAACGTGGTAAATACCGCTCTATTCGCTGTCGATACCTGGAAAATAACAGATCGAGTGGCTGTAGACTTGGGCGTGCGGCAAAATTTTAATACCCAGTTTGGTAACTATCTCAATCCCAGCCTTGGCTCTCGTTGGGATATTACCCCCAATCTCGCCCTCCGTGCCACCGTCGCTGGCGCGCAACGCAACCCCGGACTCGACCAGCTCTATCTCTACGATACCGTCCACGGCTGGTTTCCCAACCCCAATCTTAAGCCAGAAACGGGAGCCACCTGGACGGCGGGTTTCGATCTGGCTTTTAGTCCCACGTCTACCGGCTCGATTACTTACTTTGGCAGCAATCTCAACGATCGATTGGCGACGCAAGCCGTAAGTACGACCGTCACCCAGTGGGCAAATGTGGGGCAAGTCAGTACCAACGGCTTAGAAATCGGCTTCAAACAACAGCTTACGCCCCAATGGTCGGCATTTGCCAACTACACATATACTGATGCCAAAATCCAAACAGGCACCGAGCGCGGCTTGCAATTAGCTTTAGTGCCTTTTTCTGTCGCGCAAGTGGGCGTCGGCTATGCCAATCGCGGCTGGGAAGTCAACTTCCTGACTAACTACAACGCCGGTACGCGGCGATCGCTATTTGCCGAAACGGGTCAGACGAGTACGGATTTCGTCCCCGCCTTCCTCAATCTCGATCTCAGCGCGCGGATACCTGTGGGCGAAAATGTCGGACTCAATCTCTATGTCGAAAATCTCGCCGATGTCCAATACGAAAAAGTAAATCGGATTTACAGCCCAGGTCGGACTTATCGAATTGGCGTTTCGGCCAGTTTCTAGACTATATGCGATCGCCCAGCCACCCCAATTCTCCTCACCAACTGCGAAATATCCTCGCTATTGGGCTTGGTAGCTCCCTCATCCTGCATCTGGGGGCATTCTGGACGATCGCGCGTTACTGGCAACCAGCAGTCACGCCAGAGGAGCCGATCGAGATTGAGTTAGTGGAGCCGATCGAATCCGTCACACCCGCGCCAGTCACATCAACCCCCGCACTTAAACCGATTGCTGTTAAATCCGAGAGTCCAGTTACGCCAAAACCTCAATCCACGCCAATTATTCCCTCGATCGTTACACCACCAATGGCAACAGCGGTCAAATCCACACCCAAATCGATCGCGCCCAAGGCCAAACCCCTAAAATTTAAGCTGCCAGCCAGCGCGAAAGCACCCGTCCCAGTCAAGCCCAGCAAGCCCAAATTAGGATCGCCACAAACCAATCTGGCAGACAAACCAACCCCCATCCCGACCGATCGACCTACCCCACCTCCAACTAGCGCGTTTGCATTTCCCCGATCTTCACCACCCAAACCCAGAGCCAAACCGACTCCCACCGCTATCGATTCACCCATTCCTGCCAGATCGTCCCGCGCTACCTTCGATCGTCCGACTGCCCCAACAAGCCAACCAAACCCCTCACCCACTCAAACACCAACAACAGATCGCCCAATCGCGCCAACATCAGATCTCGTAAAGAGCCAGCCAAGGTCGGTCGAGCCGTTACCTACAACCAAGCCAACACCGCCAACAGTAGATCGTCCGATCTCAAAAAATCCACCGATTCCAGCCACCCCCGCGTCAGCATCCCCACCACTACGCACGCCAGCACCAATTCCCCCGAAACCCACGCCGTTGGCAGAGCCTCCGCTCGGTGGAATCGGTTCGACAGGCAATCTTCTACAACCTAAAAATCCACCCAGATCGATAGCAAAACCTCTCACAGATGGCAACAGCAATCTTCAGCCCAAACAAAGTGGTAATCCTGCTAGCGGTGGCTTGAAGACCCTCCAGGGCGATCGAGTCGCTCCGACTACCGGAAGTCCCAACGCCACGATCGATGGTGCGCCATCGGGTAATCCCGCAACTCCCAATGGCAGTGGCGATCGGCAAACTGGCAGCGATCGCGGCAGCATGACAACAGCATCTAACTCCGGATCGGGAGCTAGCAATACAGGGTTGCAGTGTATCAAGAGTTGTCAGATTGCCAAACTGCAAGATTTGCAAGACAGTGACGGCGGTAAAGATCGCCTGCGAATTCGGGTATCGATCGATGCGAATGGCCTCGTCACCGCCGCCGAAATCGTCAAATCGAGCGGCAATCCCCAAATCGATCGCGCTGTCTTAGAAGGGATCGAGCAAATGCAATTCCAGCCATCGGGCAAACCGATTAAAGGCGTCATTCGTGCCAACATTTTTCTCTAAATTAGCAACTCTAATTCATGAATTTAACTAAACTATTTTTAGCCGGAGGGATCGTCATGTATCCCTTACTAATTTTCTCGATTCTCATCGTGACTTTGACGATCGAACGGCTCTATTTCTGGTTCAAAATTGGGCGCAGACAACAACCGTTAATTCGGACAGTGCTGGACTTGTATCAACAACAATCGCCCCTAATATTCGACAGACTCGATCTCGATCGCGACCTACCGATCGCGCGGATTTTCCATGCAGCGATCGCCCTAAAAGATACTACCCCCGATGAATTTCGCCTCGCATTAGAAAGCGAAGCTCATCAAGAATTACCCAACCTGCGGCGGTTTAATAACATCTTCGATGCGGTCATCAGCCTCGCACCGCTATTTGGATTGTTGGGCACGATTTTAGGATTGATTGGTTCTTTCGCCGCGCTCAAAATCGGTACGACTGGAGGCACTAGTGCGAATACTGTAGTTGCCGGAATCAGCGAAGCTCTGGTATCCACAGCCTTTGGATTGATTGTGGCAATTTTAGCTTCCATGTGTGCTAATTTCTTTCGCGGATTATATCAACGCCAACTCGCTCAAATTCAATCAGCTACCAGTCAATTAGAATTACTCCACCTGCGTCAGTGGGGAAACGGGGAGACGAAGGGACGAGGAGACTAAAAGTGTTGGCATCCAAAACCCATTCTATATCCACTATTCACTATCCCCTAAATAATGCGCATCCCCACCGACCCCGATCGCACTCCAGAAATTAATGTAGTTGCTCTAGTAGATGTCTTATTTGCGATTTTGACATTTTTTGTCATCACATCTCTTTCGCTGGCCTACAACGAGGGATTACCAGTGAATTTACCCACAGCCGGAACGAGTAAAAGCCAAGGTTCGACCAAGATTGTCATCACAATCGATCCGCAAGGCGCGATCTCGCTCAACCGTCAGTCAGTCGATCTGGTGAATCTCGTCCCCAAGATTCAAACACTAATTGCGACAGAAGGACAAACCCTGGTTATCATCAACGCCGACGAGCGAGTGGAGCATGGGCGCGTAGTGGGCATCATGGATCGAGTGCGTCAGATTCCTGGTGTAAAATTGGCGATCGCTACTCAGCGCAAACTGTCGCTCTATCCGTAAGTTACAACCGCACCAACGCTAATTAATCTACATCTCTGTTTTTCAGAATCCGATCGCTTCTGAATGTAGTTAGCCATTGCAGATTCGGATTGCAGCATGAAACGTCAAAAACTCTTCAAAATTGCCAGATTCACGGCACTATTAGCGGGTGGGTTATTTGCTTTATCCGCTGTAGCGATTACCGTCAGTGGATTAAATGACAATATTCACCAGTCCGATGTCGCGGTAATCTTAGGCAATCATGTCGCACCTAGTGGTAGACCCTCACCTCGGTTGCAGGCACGACTCGATCGAGCGGTAGAGCTTTATCATCAAGGTATATTTCAAAATGCGATCGTCAGTGGTGGAATCGATGCCAATGGGACGGATGAAGCAGCAGCGATGAAACGCTATTTAGTCGATCGAGGATTGCCCAGCAGCAAAATCGTGGTAGATAGTGGTGGCAATAATACCTATTTAACTGCCCAGAATACATCCAAAATCATGACCGATCGGCAGTGGCACAGCGCGATCGTCATTTCCGAGTATTTTCACATTCCTCGCACGAAGGCAATCTTACAACGGATGGGCGTGACGAAAGTTTATGCTGCCCATGCAAAATTCTTTGAAATTAGAGATGTTTACTCGATCGCTAGAGAGGTATTTGGCTACGCTAGCTATCTCCTCCGCTCATAGATAGATCGACTGGATCGATTATGTGTGCCCAAAGTCTACTACAGTCTCGATGTAGGGATTAATTGCGGTAAACTAAAAGACCGAACTCGGTTCTACTGGGGAGCAGCCAGCAGAGGTAACGGGGAAAGTTTGGTGCGAAGCCAACGCTGTCCCGCAACTGTAAACCGATGCACCCACGCATCGACAAGTCAGGATGCCCGCCGAAGTTTAGATAGTCCCATTTGTGCGAGACACACAAATTAAATTAACATGGCAAAAAAAATTCCCGTCACCGTCATTACCGGATTCTTGGGTAGTGGCAAAACCACGCTGATCCGACATTTACTCACCCACAATCAAGGGCGGCGGATTGCGGTGATTGTCAATGAATTTGGGGAACTAGGTATCGATGGGGAGTTGTTGCGATCGTGCCAAGTTTGCCCCGATGATAAGGTTGAATCACCAAACAACATTGTCGAACTTACCAATGGTTGTTTGTGCTGCACGGTGCAGGAAGAATTTCTCCCCACTATGCAAGCCCTAATCGCCCGTCGCGATGACATCGATTGCATTCTAATCGAAACGTCCGGTTTGGCACTGCCCAAGCCGCTAATTACCGCCTTCCGCTGGCCAGAAATTCGGACCGCAGCAACGGTAGATGCCGTCATTACGGTAGTAGATTGCGATGCCGTAGCACATGGCAGGTTTGCGAGCGATCCGGCGGCTGTAGATGCGCTCAGACAGGAGGATGAAAACCTAGAGCACGAGACACCTTTACAGGAGTTATTTGAGGATCAGTTAGCTTGTGCGGATCTAGTAATTTTGAATAAAGCCGATTTAGTAACTGCCGAACAATATCAACAAACGATCGATCTAGTTAAGCAAGAACTACCTCGCGCGGTGAAAATAGTTACCAGCGATCGGGGTATCGTAGATGTAGAGACAATATTAGGATTGAATGCCGCAGTGGAAGACCATTTGGAACAACGTCTCAGCCATCATGATACGGAGGAAGAACACGATCACGACGATGAGATCGATTCGACACATTTGGTTTTAGATTACGAATTTAACCCCGAACAATTGCGTCAAAAATTAGAACTCTTGGTTAAAGAACAAGAAATCTATCGGATCAAAGGCTTCGTCGCCGTGCCGAATAAACCGATGCGCTTAGTCATTCAAGGTGTGGGCAATCGGTTCGAGCAATTTTACGATCGACTTTGGCGCACGGATGAGCGTCGCCAGACTAAACTAGTATTCATCGGTCACTCGATCGATCCTGTCGCGATCTCGACTGCTTTAGCTGTCGATGGTGCATCTGGAGCTAGAGAACTCGATCGAGTCTGATTTGGCACGATCCAGGATCTGTAGGTTGGGTAGAGCAAAGCGAAACCCAACACATCCTATGAGCAAGATGAGTTGAAATAATTTAAGGTTTTATAATGGTTGCAGTCAAAGATAGTGCGCCACGATTCACTCCAACAGAATATTTCGCTTGGGAAGAGCAGCAACTAGAGCGTCATGAATATATTAATGGCGAAGTTTATGCAATGAGCGGTGGAACTATCAATCATAGTGAAATTGCTGCAAAGTTTAATCGGTTATTGGGGAATCATCTAGACGATAGTGGCTGTAGAACTCTTAATTCTGATGCCAGGATTAACATCTTAGAAACTGATGACTATAGTTATCCAGATGGAAGTGTGACTTGTGACAAGCGAGACAAGAGCAATACTCAATATATTGCTTATCCATGTCTGATAGTTGAGGTTTTATCGGATAGTACTGAAGCTTACGATTCTCCTTTGGAGACGCTACGCGAACGTGGTGAAAAGTTCTATCGGTACCGTCGCAATCCCATTTTGCAAGATTATGTGTTAGTTAGTGCCAAATCGATATCGATCGATATCTATCACAAGAATGATGCGGGAGAATGGGTAATTATCAATTATCGGACTGGAGATATTGTCGAACTTAAAAGTATCGATCTTAGTTTCTCGATCGAGCAAGTCTATCGCGGGATTGTGTTCGAGTAACGATAAGGTTGATTGGGTAATTTGATTTCGATCGTTTGAACCCAGCCGATTGGTAATCTCCACATTACTTTACTATTGACATCTTTGAGTAGTTGCTTATGTTGAAAGAAAAATACGAACTTGAAGTTTTCGCAGACTATTACCAATTTTATTTACAAGATGAACAGGCTCACGGTGATTTGTCAGCCAGTTGGACAGAGCAAGCCGTAAAAGATGCATTTGCCCTTGAACTTGGAACAATCGCTATTGGTACCGCAAGAAATATGGATGTTCCTGTTACCGTAGAAGTTCACAACAGCGAACCTGAGAATAATTTTGATGAGTGGGATCGCATAATTGAATGCAACATTGATGTGCCTTCGGGCAAAATTGTTGTCGCTGGCTGCACAGATTATTATCCTGATGCATTTCGCATCTCGGTCGAACCTGGCGTTTATCAGGCACGAGTTTTTTATGGCGAACTTGATTCTCTCAGCGAAGATGGCTTCGATGGTAATGATAAATATAAGATCGTGCTATGGCTTGGTGAAATGATAAGTCCAAAAGTTATTAAAGAGCGAGTTGAAAATTAAATCATATCGATCGCTTAGTCCACATATCTTGGTGCGTTACGCTACGCGATAACACACCCTACTGCTAAATCATGGATATACCCCGTTTACATCCAGATACGATCGAAGAAGTTAAAGCCAAAGTCGATATCATCGACGTGATTGGCGGACATGTCGTGCTGAAAAAACGGGGTAAAGATTATTTAGGTACCTGTCCGTTTCATCAAGAGAAATCGCCGAGTTTTTCTGTTAGTCCTACTAAGCAGATGTATTACTGTTTTGGTTGTCAGGCGGGGGGAAATGCGATTACTTTCTTGATGGAGTTGGGGAAGCAATCTTTTACTGAAGTTGTCTTGGATCTAGCACGGCGATATCAAGTGTCGGTGCAGACATTGGAGCCAGAGCAGCGACAGGAGTTGCAGCGGCGACTATCGCAGCGGGAGCAGTTGTATGAAATTATGGCGATAACAGCCAACTTTTATCAACATGCTCTCAATCAGCCGCAGGGTGAAACAGCACTGGCTTATTTAAAGGAAGAACGTGCTTTTAGTGAGGAAACAATTCAGGGTTTTCAACTCGGTTATGCTCCGGCTGGTTGGGAAACTTTATCGAATTATTTGATCGAACAAAAGAATTTTCCACCGCAAGCGATCGTATCAGCAGGACTGGCGATCGCGCGTAAAGATGGGAATAGTTACTACGACAGATTTCGCGATCGATTGATGATTCCGATTCGCGATTTGCGGGAGAGAGTAATTGGCTTTGGCGGACGGACTTTAAGCGACGAACAGCCAAAATATCTCAACTCGCCAGAGACGGAATTATTTGATAAGGGCAATACTTTATATGGACTCGATCGCGCTAAGGATGCGATTAGTAAAACCGATCGGGCAGTAGTCGTTGAA
>NZ_JANPGM010000480.1:0-3267 GCF_031423935.1 Chamaesiphon sp. VAR_69_metabat_338 | reverse complement strand
TCGGTGTTTTGCGGGGAGCGGGGAGCGACTGAAATCGCGCTGTAGACGAGCGAAGCGAGACGTGTCGCTAGCGGCTCGCAGCCGGGAGGTTCCCTCCCGGATTATGCGAGACAAGACAGACGGTTCCCTCAGCGTGCGTTTCAGTCAGCGACGCACACAACCTGGAGGTTTCCTCCAGGTTGTGTGCGTCAAGACAAGACAGCGGGGAGCGGGGAGTTGCGGTACCACAGTATGGGAGTTGGGAACTGCTATAACTACTCCAGATCGAGCGGAAAACCGTGATATCTTTAAATATAGTATCCGATCGAACTGCCTGTGGAACTATCTTCTCGACTAGAATATGCTTTAGTTGCGCTGCTGGAAATTGCCGATCGACAGTCGCAAGGCAAGCCGCTGAAGGTGAATGAGATTGCGGCGAGTCAGTCGTTACCGGAGCGATATCTCGATCAGATTTTTACATTGCTCAAACGGCAAGGGATTCTCTCCAGTCAGCGCGGCATGAAAGGTGGTTATCTCCTCGCTAGAGAACTGTGGCAGATTACGTTACTAGATGTGGTGGTCGCGATCGAGGGTGGTGGCGATCGCAAAAAAGTCGATCCGACTACTCCTAATACTCTCGAAAAAACCGTCATCGTGCAAACTTTTGCCGGAATTAAAGATTCGATGCATGAGATTCTGCAAAGTTATACTCTCCAAGATTTAGCGAAGACGTTAGAAGCGCAACGGCAAAATAGTCCGATGTATTATATTTAGGTTTTAGGCTTTAGGTTTTAGGTTTTAGATGCTTAGTGAAACCCAACAACCTTAACTAAAGTTTTCAGAAGATAAACTGCAATTGTAGATCTAAATTAGCAGCTTGCGGATCGATCGAGATCGATCTCATAAATTCCCGAAAATAGAAACGGCGTTCGGACTCAGATAAATCTAACCAAAACTGCGGAATCGACACAGTTTGAGCTAAAGCTTGGAGATTTACAGGTGGCAAGGCGGCTAATCGATCTTGCAATTGTGAGATTTCGGTTTTGAGTTTATATGTCTGTAAATAGACAGTTTCCCGCTGGCGTAGTTTCTCCTGTGGAGAATCGATTATACCCTCGCCGAGCGATGCTGGCAATCGCTCGATCGTCTGTTGTTTATCGCTAATATCTTGGGAGATTTTGGCTTTAAATCCATCTAAATTAGGTAGATTTGCTTGACTGACTGCTAATGATAAATCCGTACAAATCCGCTCGATCGTCGCATTCAAAACGCGCTCGTAACGAATCGATTTACACTGAGGTTGGCGATCGCAATTAGTCGGACGTAGATATAAATATTTTTCGACTCGACGCGGTGCGCTGACGGTAGTCACAGTCATAGTTTGACCGCAATGCGCGCAATGAACCAATCCCGCTAACGATCGCGGCGCGCTAGCGGTGCGGGGTGGCAAGCGGCGATTGGATTTTATCGATGAGTTGCAGCAAATTTAATTGCGGCTCAATTTCAGTTTCGGTAGTAATTAATTTAATTTGTGCTGCTTGTAATTTAGCTAAAACTTGCCGTACCTCGCGCACCGATTCGCCCAATTCATCCAACCGTCTGACTAATAAATAGTCTATCCGTCGATCGCTACTATCTTGCAACAATCGATCGAGTTCGTGACACGCTCTCAAGTCCCGATATACTCGATCGATCTCCCAGCCCCAGATCTCGCTGAGTGCTGATGCTTCAATTATTGGATCGGTATAAGTATAAGCAACAATTTGCATTTATTAAAACAGCAATGCATTCAGCTACTTAGATCTTAGATCTTAGATCGATCGCGTTTAACAAACAACAGGGATTTAAATAACTCATCTAAAAGGTGGATTGCTGTTATGTGAGAGTTTAAGCCCCCATCATAACAACCCAATTATCAATTATCAATTAATTTAAGTGGTGCCAAAGGCGCGATCGCCGACATCACCTAAGCCAGGGACGATAAAACCCGATTCATTAACGTGTTCGTCAATCATCGCCGCATAAACACTCAGTGTCGGATACACCTCGCTGAGTTTTTGCAGAGCTGGCGGTGCGGCGATAACAGCAATAATCCGCACGTAAGCCGGATCGATCCCTCTACTCACCAGTTCGTTCATCGCCTGCATTATCGTCCCGCCAGTCGCCAGCATCGGCTCGGCGATGAGGATGCGCGTCTGTGGGTCGAATCGATCGGGTAATTTATTGAGATAGCAACTGGGAAGTAATGTCTCTTCGTCGCGCACCAATCCCAGATGATAAATTGCCGATTCTAGCGGTAGCACCGACTGAATGCCATCAACTAAGGTCAATCCCGCTCTGAGAATCGGGACGATCGCCAGTTTAGTCTGCGGATGGACGAAAGTTGCAGTAGTTTCCGCCATCGGGGTCGGAATCTCGATGTCGATCGTCGGTAGCCATTCCCTAATTGCTTCGTAAGCCAACCATTTGCCCAGTTCGGCCAAGGTTTGACGCATGATTTTGGGCGTAGTCTCGACATTCCGCGCCATCCCCAACCAATGCTTGATTAATGGATGTGGGGGGACATAGACACGCAGTTGCATCGCCATAACAATTAGGGGTAGATAAATCGAATTTCTGCAATATCATAGCTTGTCTTCAGGCACTATTTGCCACTAGCGATCCGAGATTGGGCGCAAAGTTGGCGGATCTCGATCGAAGTTCCCGATCCTGCGGATCTTCAATAGATGCCAAGTCTTAATCTCTCCAAAGATCGATCGCCAATGGTTTTTAAATACCCGATCGAGATCGAGCTGATAATTCCTGATGTGCTGCCTCTGTCAGTAACTCCATCGCGGCTAAATCTGGTGTCGTGACGAGTTCGTCACCGATCGCATCCAACCACAACAAATACTCCATATTTCCGGCTGGCCCGACTAATGGCGACCAAGTCAAGCCGCGATAGTGCCAACCCAAATCTTGAGCTGCCGTTAATACCCCGAAAATCGCCCCGGCTTGAGCTGCTAAGTCTCTAACTACTCCATTCTTCCCGATCGCGCTTTTACCCACCTCAAACTGCGGTTTTACTAGCAATATGAGTTCGTGTGGCGGAGCCAGCAGGAGTTTTAAGGCTGGTAAAATTTTGGTCGCCGAAATAAATGAGACGTCTACTACGCCTAAATCTGGCAACGTCACTGGATAATGGCCATCGATGGCTTCGCCGTAGAGTTCGACGGGCGTGAGATGGCGAATATTCGTTCGTTCGCGCAAAATTACCCGATCGTCGGTGCGGAGCTTCCAATCAACTTG
>NZ_JANPGM010000479.1:0-4923 GCF_031423935.1 Chamaesiphon sp. VAR_69_metabat_338 | reverse complement strand
CCGCGAGACGTTTTACTTTCCGGGTACTTTCGGCAACGGTTTCGCGAATCTCTTGAATACCTGCTACCGTCCGTTCTACCGCTTCACCACCACGCAGGGCGGTTGCTGATGCTGTCCGTGCTACTTCTTCCGATTCCCGCGCACTTTCGGCTACCCGTTTGATCGAGGCGGTCATCATTTGGACGGAGTTCACCGTGACGGCGAGTTCTTCAGCTTGGCTGAGGGCATCAGAAGAGAGGCGGCGGGCGAAAGCTTCACTTTCGGTCGAACTTTGGTTGACCTGCACGGCGGCGACTTGTACCTGTTGCACGATCTGCCGGAGACTGTCGATCGTCAAGTTAAATGAGTCGGCAACCGCACCGAGCACGTCAGCGGTAACTTCGGCTTTAACCGTCAGATCTCCGCGTGCCGCGCCTTCTACATCATCGAGGAGGCGGATTACTTGGCGTTGGAGTTCGTCTTTGGCTAGCTCCATGTCCCGTGCTTTGTTTTGGGCTGCGGAGTTGCTAGTCACAACCGATTGCAACATATAGTTGAACGAAGAGGAGAGTAATCCCAATTCATCCTGTGAAGAGACAGTCGCGCGGGCGGCCATATTCCCTTGGGCTACTTGCTCGAAATTAGACTGCAAGTCTCTGACACTCCGACTGACTTGCTTAGTGTAGCGACCAGTAAGGATCCGGGTAATTCCAAAACTCGTCAGACCGCCTAAGACCATCATCATGGCACCTGCCCGTTGAAGCGGGTCGCGAGCGGCTTTATCTTGAGGTGAGAGCGTCAAACTGGTGACAAAAGTGACGCCAGCGATCGCGATTGCCGCGCCGAGTCCGGCCGCACCAGAAATCAGCCACTGCTTTTTCTGGAATGAGGCATTTTCAAACGGTGCGAATACACCTTGGGGAGTCAGATTGGTCACATTCTGAATATCCTCTTCCCGATAGATGTTGCTGATCGTGCCATGGGGTTGATTTTTGATGCCAGAGATCGAGACACCATTAATAAATGTCGAACTATCATCAAACATGGCTGAAGATTTTGGCATATTCATCGAAGAAGGCGTCGGCTGTTCGAGAAAATTGTCTGGCAGATCGAAAAATCCCGATTGGGTACCACCATTACTATCATCCTCACCTAAGACCCCGCTCAATACTTGGCGATCGAGTGGCGCAAACTTAGACGGCGATGCTGGTGTAGCCTTCGCGTCGCCATCGGGTGACTGTGGCCCAAAGGCATTGTGAAAAACATGCGATACCCCAAAATCGAACCCGTCAGCTTGGGGATTATCGATACTATCGGCACCGAGCTGGTTGGGCCGATCGAGATCGTTGTCATTCATCCAATTATGGGGGAGGTCGGCTTGCGCGGATTGCGCCGTCGGCGGCCAAGCTAGCGGTAGCGCACCACTAATTTCGTTGAGAGCATCAGAGATGTCTTCGACCGAAAATTCCATTGGGGCTGGCATCTGTTCGCTGAGATCGCCTGACGTCGCCATTTCCATCCGATCGTTTGTGGTCATGAATGTCGGTCGGTCGGCAGTATTCGCTTGCTGCGATCGATCCGACAAGACAGGATCTGGTTGAATTGTAACTGGTACAGCGACGTTTGGGGTGACATCTGCTGGCGATTCTGGCGACAGATCGGGGTCGAAGTTGGCAAATGCCCGCTGTGCCGCTGGTGAAATATTGAAAAAGCCCGTATCGTCATTTACTTCCGATGTGGCATTGGTCGGGATCCCATCAAATAGCTGATGGCTGGGCGGCTCGGCGCGATCGTACCCAAAGGCGAAAGCATCGGTTAATGTTTCCTGCTCGTTGTTATAAAAACCAGTAGCTACTTGGGGTTGTTTGGGGCCGGCGATATTGGTTTCAACCGAGAAAAAGTCCGTGGCTTGGCTGGGAAACAATTGCCCCGACATATCCACATTAAAATTGAGCGCGGCGAGATCGAAATCTTCATCAGCAGTCAGATCTTCTGGTTGTCGCCAGGTGAGTAGCTCTGCCGAATCAGCCGTCGTCTTGCGATAATGTCCGCCCGAATCGCCACCATTAAATTGTTCGCTATTGGCACGATCGCCGATTTGGCTCAAACAAGAAACAGCATACTCCAAGCCACTGCGGGCAAATTGGAGAAATTCTGGATCGGTCGAGATCCCCAGCACGTACTCATACTCTTTTTTACCAATTTCGTATTGATATAAACCGTAACAGTAAATGTGTCCGCGCAATAACCGGACGCTAGGATCGTCGTGGAATTTGTTGACGAGGGTATCGATAATTGTCGCAGCTTTTTCGTAGTTACCTTGAAGGTAAGCTGCTTCTGCTAATTGATAATCTTGAGTATAGTCTTGCATGGGATCGGGGGTAGAAATCATGGTGATTCGTGTCAATAACTAGTTAATTTTAGAAATTATGTATGTTTTTTATAAGTTTGAAACTCCGGTCGAGAATAGTCCAATTGGTAAGAATCGCTAGCGAGATTGAAGCAAGCGCGATCGAGAGATCGCTCAAAAGTGAACATCCTCAAGTCGCGATTGAATCGTCCAGTTCGTCAAACATAGAATCGCCACTCGATCCGATAATCGGAGTTCGGCAGTCCTAAATCGTCCAGTTCGTCGAACGCAGAATCGCCACCTGATCCAATAATCGGAGTTCGGCAGTCTCAGTGCCAGACAGCTGATAAACTCCTTTAACAAAGCCACTCATACTGGCTGGGAGCGCAGCATCGGTGCCAGTATTCGGTAGCATCTGTTTGACGTCCAGCCATTCGGTATTTGCCACAGCGCGAACGGCAAATCCCATGACCAGTTCTTGTTCTTCGACGATCAAGATCGACACCTCATTTTGGTCGGTATTCACTAACACTCGATCGCCTAAAAATTGACCGAGATCTGCGACCCAAATGACTTGACCCCGCCAATTATACGTACCTAAGAAAAAAGGTGACGCATTCGGAATCGGCGTAATCCGATCGAAATAAACCGACATCACCTCGCGGACGCCAGAAGCAGGTAAGGCATATTCGTTACCCGAAGGTACGTCAAAGCGCAAACACAATTCGCCATCGCGGCTGCCCGGTGTCACCTCATTGGTGTTCGGGGCATCATCACTGGTGAGAAAATCTAAATTGAGAACCATTAGATCCGTCCTAATTTCGCAATAACTGTTTGATGGTGCTGAGTAATTCTACTGGCTCGAACGGCTTACAAACATAGGCATCCGCACCTTGTCGCATCCCCCAATGCCGATCGAAATCCTCACTTTTAGAACTACACAAGATCACCGGTACATCTTGAGTTTTGGGATTAGATTTGAGCGTCCGGCACACTTCATAACCATTCATTTTGGGCATCACCACGTCGAGGACGACAATATCTGGCACGATTTCGAGGGCAACCGCTACGGCTTGCTCGCCATCTGTTGCGACATTTACTGTCATTCCACTAGCTTGGAGTAGCTCTTTGATCATTTCCCGCTGCGCGGTACTATCATCCACAACTAGAACTGTTTTCATATATCTGCTAATCGATGGGGTAGATGGACACTAAGCTGGTAAACGTCACTAATATATAATATTTGTTAAACATACAAAATACAGTTCATAGCTGATACTTATGAAGATTGGGTTTGAGACAAACAGACGCGATCGGTGAAAATATCGATGAACTAGGGCTGACCGATCTGAATTTACCGATCTGAGTAGATTGGTGCAGCCACGTTTAGACTGGGAGTGTCGCTCTGCCGGGGGCAGATTGCCAGCCAATCTAGTCCAGATCCACAGGTGGTGCCCAAGCTGTCGAGCGATTCGGACAGTAGCAAAGAATCGATCGACTTTGGTATCCGTTACATTTAGTTTTCCCACACGATCGCCAGTTTGTTTCACTATCCCCAAGATCGATCGAAAATTCTGGAGAGTTTTGTGCTGATGACAGTTAACCGTCAATGTATATATAGTTGTTAGTGATGGCAGCGCGCTAGTTAGGAATGACTGGATCTGGCGGGGATGACAGTAAAACCCAGCCAATTATTGGGTACTCTCAATTTATGAAGATGTTTTCAGCAATGCCGTAATTGCCATAGCTTCGATCTCCATCTCGATTTTTGTGTCAGTGACACAACTGATTGCCAGAGCCGATTCTGGCCATCACAACAGCAGGGTTTGAAAGGCGACCGCGACTCGCGGATCGAGCTTTCGGTCGTTGGCTCAGATTTATAATATGGATTAACTTATTCAATTTTCTGTATGCTCAGCAAAACCTAAATTTATTTATATAAGACAAGGGAAAACTAACGTGTTGTATCTAGCAGAAGTCCAAAAGCCAAAATCTGGGTTTAATATTAGTGGCAGAAGTAAAGCCGAACTGAAGTTATTGGCTTGTCAGCGGAGCGAACAAAATTGGAGTGCGATCCCTGGTGAAGAGCTGGTGGCAGCTCCGGATGAAGCGACTAACTACAATCCTGGCGTGTTGGTACTAGTCGATATGAATGCCAATCGCCAAATTCAGTCGCAGTTGCGGGATGCTGGCAAACATTTGGTGGGCATTCTCCAAAATCTCTCGCGCCAGATTGAAAAATATAAAAAAGAAGCCGATGAGATCGAAAGCTGGCGGCAATCTTTGAGTCTCCAAAGCCAACAATTACAATTGCGCCAAGAAGAGATTTACGGACGCGAAGAAGATTTAGAGCACACCCGTGCCGAACTCGACAGATTGACCCAAGAAGCCCAAGCTCTAGAATCGACTCTAGGACAACACGAGCAATCGCGTCAAGAACTGGCCGCTCAATGGGAGCAATTACGTGACAAAGAACAGCATCTCGATCGACTGCAACAGTCGATGGGTGGTGCTTTGAGCGAACAACAAGTAGCCGAAATTCGCGCGGCACTCTATCAATTGGGTGGGAGTTCGCGCGCGCTAGATTCTCAACG
>NZ_JANPGM010000478.1:0-2101 GCF_031423935.1 Chamaesiphon sp. VAR_69_metabat_338 | reverse complement strand
GTGGTTTATATCCCCGCCACCCACAAACCAACACCCCACCCCCTCACCCCTATAAAAACGACCGACCCCATACCAGTCGGTATTATATGGCTCGAACTAAGATTTTACCCACCCCGCCTTTCAGGCACCCCTCCGAGGAGGGGATTTTTTAGAGAATTTGTCTAGCATTCTGCCTTGCTGTGCCTGATAGACTGATAAGTAACGATCGATAGGCACATCCCTCACCATGTCTACAGAATTAGTTAATTGGTTAGAATCGGCTACCGAACTAGGCATGTTGCCCCATGAGGTGTTGGGATCGATCGCGTGCGAACTAGCAGTATTATCCGTGCCAGCAGGCTGTCGGGTGACGATCGAAGATACGCCCGTTACCAAGCTGTACATTTTAGAATCGGGACAAGCCGAGCGATATTACCGCCAAAGGGCGGGATTGATGTGGGCGACAGGACTATTGCCCGGTGCGGTGGTGAATTTATCGGCATTGCAGCGATCTCAACCGACGGATAGTCGGATTGTCACCTTGACGGAATGCCAGTTTCAGACGATCTCTGCCGAAAAATGGCAGGAGTTGGTTGCCAAATATCCCCAAATTACTGCCGCCTACGCGCAGCGATTGGCGGATAAATTAGAGCAACTTGAAGGAGAAATCGCCTACGAGCGCGACAGACAAGCCGCATTACGGACTTATCTAGTCCCTCAAGCTAAGCGGGGAGTGATTGGCGAAAGTCGCTATGCCATCAAGTTACGCCAACAAATTCGTGCGGCTAGTAATGACGATCGATCGGTCTTAATTTCTGGCGAACCAGGATTAGAAAAAGATAATATTGCCGCACTGATTCACTTTGGTTCTAAACGTCGTCAGCAGCCGATTATCAGCCTCAAAAGTGCTTTGATTACTGCTAATGGTGCCGAATTATTTGGGCGCGTGGGTGGTAAACCAGGATTACTAGAATGGTTGGGTGAAGGCACGTTAATTTTAAATGACGTGCAGGAATTGCCACGCGAACTAGTGCCGCAAATCGAGGAGTTATTAGCTACAGGTAAATATACCCCAATTGCTCGTGAAGGACAAGTTTCGCTACCGCCGCGACCGAGCAATGCTCGTGCGATCCTGATTTCCGAGAACGCACAACCGACGTTCGATCGAGCGATCGCCCATCAGCTTAAAGTACCAGGATTGCGGGTGCGTAAAGCCGATATCGAAGCACATGTCAATTACTATCTCAACATCATTTGTCGGCAGAAAAAATTAGCAAAACCGCAAGTTACCCCCGAAGCAATTCGCCGATTGCAAGCCTACGATTTTCCAGGTAATTTGAAAGAATTAGCGGGGATGGTCGATCGAGCTTTATTGCAAGCGCAAGGTAGTAAGGTACTCACAGAGGAAGTATTTTGGGTACAGGCACCGAAAAAACAACTATTTCGACTAAATTTATTAAATGCTTATCCTGGATTGCGCCAGTTTTTAAATAGTGATTGGTATCCCGATCGGATTAATTATGGATTTACAGCTTGGGTATTTCCGATCGTGGTAGCGATCCTATTTCTGGCTCCTCAAGATCGCCAACATAACTTTGCACTCAATCTATTTTGGGCGTGGTGGTGGCCGTTAATTTTATTGTTATTTCCAATCATTGGCAGATTGTGGTGCGCTTTTTGTCCGTTCATGATTTACGGCGAAATCGTCCAAAAACTCTCGCTCAAATTCTGGCCCCGCACGCTTGCTAAATGGCCGCGTGAGACTGCGGAAAAGTGGGGTGGTTGGTTTTTATTTGGTTTATTTGTGCTGATATTTCTCTGGGAAGAACTCTGGAATTTAGAAAACACCGCTTATTTATCTAGTTGGTTATTACTGCTGATTACTGGTGGCGCGGTACTATTTTCGCTGATTTTTGAACGCCGCTTTTGGTGTCGCTATCTGTGTCCGATCGGGGGGATGAATGGCTTGTTTGCTAAACTATCGATCGTCGAACTCCGTGCCCAGCAAGGTACTTGTGCGGCAGAATGTACCACTTATCACTGTTATAAAGGCGGCGTCGGTTTTGGGGAGGGACAGACGACCAATGGCTGTCCGATTTATTCACATCCCGCGCAATTAACC
>NZ_JANPGM010000477.1:0-2402 GCF_031423935.1 Chamaesiphon sp. VAR_69_metabat_338 | reverse complement strand
GATCGATCGATATGATTACTCAAACAATGGTACAGCCGTCGTTCTGGATTGAAGTTGGTATCCAGATCCAAAAAGTGCGCGGACTCAATCTGTTTAAGTTTACTGACGATCTGCAAGCCCGTCTCGAAGTTTTAATCGATCGTCAAAAATCCGATCTCCTTACCACTGAAGAAACCAGCGAACTTACTGGCATTACCGAACTCGATCGCATTTTTACACTGATGAACGCTCGAATTATTGGTGAATAATGAATTAGGCAAACTATGGGTTTCTCAACAATCTATCTCCGTCCCTTCTATTTCGATCGACCGATCGAACCCGAACATGCGAATATTTTGAATGAATTTAGTGAAATCGAGCACGAAGATGAATCTGGAAATCCTGGTGGTGAGGGAAAACCACCAACTTACTATTGTCAGTGGATTCCAACTAGAGACAATCAAGGATTGGAATGGGACAAAAACGAGAAATTTTACTATGGAAAAGAGTGGTTAATCTATTTAATCGAACACTTTATCGAGCCGTGGGGGTACAAGCTAAACGGTGAAAATCCCTGGTACATTGATGACTTCCAATATGCAGGAATACTCTCAGTAGCTGATAATATTGTGAGCGAGGAGTCAAAAGATATATCAGAAATAAAGGATAGGTACGGTGAATTTGACTTTTAATAATTTATCTATTTGCGAATGTAGAAATGACGAATTAATTATTAGCCTCAAAGATTGGGGCTAGTTGAAGATCTGTAGGTTGGGTTGAAGAATGAAACCCAACATTTCTAGGATATTGGTGAGTTAGTTGGGTTTCGCTTTCGCTCTACCCAACCTACGGATTTATGAAATTACTAGCATTTCTGGAGAAAACCGATGACTCAACCTTCTTTACCCCAACCGCAGTTAGAGCCAACTGGCATCACATCGGAACAATACATAGCGTATACTCCTGAAAAACTAGAGCTATGGAATGGATTCTATGGTTACGGCGGACAAGATCTCACAGGGTTTCATCTGGCTGTTTTGACTAATATGGGTTTACGCGCAGCCGTCCGCGAAGTTCCGTTCGCACTCTTGCTAGAAGCTATCCAAGATGTTGTCTCACAAAATCCTAAATTCGGTCTAAATAATGAGGTCGGATCTGCAATGCTCGATCGATTGAATCGAGGTTTAGAGGAGTTGGATGCTGTTGCCGATTATCTATCAGAATCAGAGTAAGGTCACTCGCTATCGTCAATCACTCATTCTACTCCTTCTCTAACACCTGTAGCCTTGTTACTGTTACGGGCTGCTCTGCGCTGGCGACCTGCTTGTTTAATCTCTTCTGCATTCCAAGGGGTTGGCTCGCCGCTGTCAATTCCGTTCTGAATTTCTTGCCGAAGCTGCTCTAACTTAACTGCTTGCAAACGATCTTGTGCATCCATCAGCCGTAAGGCTTCACGAACAACCTCACTTACACTGTTATAAAGCCCACCTGCTACCTTCTGCCGCATCATCTCTTCGAGTTGGGGAGTCAAGCTAACATTGATTGTCATGGGATAGCCTTATTGCAATTCACACAATAAACACTGGCAATCATTGTCAATCTTTGCCAGTGTTTATTTTGAGAAGGCACGTAAAGCATCTGGTAGGGGCAATTCATGAAGCGGCGCATCGAACGGGAGGTTTCCTCCCGTTTGTGTGCGACAAGACATTGCCCCTACCAGATGACTAGTTGTAGGTTGGGTTGAAGAATGAAACCCAACATTTCTAAGATATTTGTGTGTCAGTTGGGTTTCGCTTGTGCTCAACCCAACCTACAGATTTTCAAGTTATTTAATGCTTACACACTTCGCGGATGGATTCTAAGCCAACGCGATTACAGAAATCACCGAAACCTTCATCGGGCTTTCGATCGATCTTAAAGTACTCCAATATCGGCGTGAAGAAAGTCTCCAGATCGTTAATGTGCATTCTGTCTGTGTATACCTGCGCCAGACGCGTTTGAGCGGGACAGCCAGCCAGCCACACTTGATAACTTTCGGGGAAGCTACCGACAAAGCCGACTTCTGCCATATAGGGGCGGGCGCAACCGTTGGGGCAGCCAGTCATGCGGATGACAAATGGCTCATCAGGTAAGCCTAATTTGTCCAGGAGGACACGAAAACGCTCGTTAACGCTGGGGGCTATCCGCTCGGATTCGGTGACGGCTAGACCGCAGGTAGGCAGGGCTGGGCACGCCATCGAGTAGCGGACGAGGGGATCGATGTTGAGGGGATCTGGTTCGATGCCATTGTCGAGCAGGATTTTGTGAATATTATCTCGATCGGCTGGATCGATATCGTAAATCAATACGTTTTGATGGGGCGTGACGCGCATCGGGATTTGATACTTCTGCACGATTTCTCTCAACGCGGTGCGGAGTTTAAA
>NZ_JANPGM010000476.1:0-7500 GCF_031423935.1 Chamaesiphon sp. VAR_69_metabat_338 | reverse complement strand
GCTATATTCCACCAATTGGTCTACATCCCGTAGTTTTCTTTATCGCTCCATTTGCTGTTGTTTGGATTTGGGGCATTTTCCAGTGGACATTATTGTCGGCTGCTTTAGTTCCCTTCCCAGGAAACATCGCGTTTATGCTGTTTTCATTACCTTTTTGGGCTGCTGGCGGTTCTCTGGTTTATATTTGCCTGTTTACTTTATTTGGCAAAACCTATTTGCGGATCGATCGACATGAAATCTCTTTAATTAAGACTATACTTGGTATCAAAATTAACCGCGAAGTTCCCCAACCCAAACGCGAAATTACTAAACTGATTTTTACACGCAAACACGCTAGTCGGAATAATAACGAAGATACACCTGCTGCACTCAAGATTGAAATTGGCGTGAAATCGATCGTCATTGGTGGCTCTGGTGGAGGCATCCAGCATGAAGCGGATGTTGAGTACTTGGCACATGAAGTCAGTGAATGGTTGGATAAACCACTGAAAACTTATTAAGCCTTCAGTTGATTTCACCCAAGTCGAATCGCGTTGGATTTGGAGATCTGAGGGGCATCTTAAGATTGGAGAGAATGCAGTACGATCGCACTGAGTAACTATGAAAACTAATGACCTCGGCAATAAGCCGTTTGGGACTAAAATCCAGCTGACCAAAAGCGGTAATTTTTTTGAGATTTATATTCCGCCGATGGGGTTCCATCCCGTACTTTTATTTATCGCTCCATTTGCCATTGCTTGGAATAGTTTTATTACAGTCTGGACATTGATGGCAGCTCAAGTTCCGTTCCCTGGAAATATCTTTTTGATGATGTTTTCACTACCTTTTTGGGTGGTTGGTGGTTGTCTGGCTTACGCTTGCCTGTTTACTTTGTGTGGCAAAACCTATTTGCGGATCGATTCACAGGAAATTTACCTCATCAAAACTTTATTCGATCGCAAAGTTAGCCGAGAACGTCCAGAACCCAGGCAAGAAATAACGCAACTAATTTTTACGAGAGAACATTTCGATCGCGACTCTGATGGCGATCGAGTCAGCAAACCTGCCACAATGAAGATCGAACTTGGGGTAAAATCGATCCAACTCGGTGGGATGCAGGGTGGAATCGAACACGAATCTGAGATGGAATGGTTGGCATTTGAAGTCAGCGAATGGTTAGATAAACCGTTGAAGATTATTGAATCTCCAGAAATAGATTAACCATTAGCAAAGAGCATCAGATCGTAGGGTGTGTTACCGCGAAGCGTAACGCACCGAAAAAGAATCAATCTCTAAGAGGATGTTTGGAAATACGGACAAGATCGATCTGTTTATACCGGCATTTGTGGGAATCCCCCTAAATCCCCCTTAAGAAGGGGGACTTTCGATCCGGTTCCCCCCTTTTTAAGGGGGGCTAGGGGGGATTTTCTAGGGTTTACGAGTGCTCTATGATACTTTCCAAACATCCTCTAAATTTCACACCTTAAAAAACCGTTCCACCGCAGTCAAAATCTGCATCGAAGCAGTCCCATCCCCGAACGGATTGATTGCCGTTGCCATCGCTTGATATGCTTGCGGATTGCTGAGGAGTTCGCTGGCAGCAGCGGTAATTCTGGCGACATCCGTGCCGACTAATTTCGCAGTACCGCCCGTAACGGCTTCAGGACGCTCGGTAGTGTCGCGCAGCACCAAGACAGGCTTACCCAGACTGGGAGCCTCTTCCTGGATGCCGCCGGAGTCAGAGAGGAGTAAGTAACTACGCTGGATTGCACCGACGAGTTGGCTATAGTCGAGCGGTTCGGTGAGGAAGACACGGGGATGTTCGCCCAAAATTTGGGTCAGCGGTTCGCGGACGGTGGGATTGCGATGGAGGGGTAGTAATAAAGCGGTATCGGGAAATTTCTCTAAGATCTGGAGCATGGCAGCACCAATCTGCTGTAATGGTTCGCCCCAATTTTCGCGCCGATGGACGGTAGAGAGAATCACCCGATATTTGCTCCAGTCTAAACCAGGGATATCGCACTGTGGCTGGGATTTGGCCACGGTGAGGAGTGCGTCGATGACGGTATTACCCGTCTGATGGATTTCGCCCGTCACGCCTGATTTGTGGAGATTGGCGACGGCGAGGCTGGTGGGGGCAAAATGTAGTTGCGTAATTTGGGAAATCAATCGCCGATTGGCTTCTTCAGGAAAGGGATTATAGATATTATCGGTGCGCAATCCAGCTTCGACATGCCCGATCGGAATTTGTTGGTAAAATGCGGCTAGCGCAGCAGCAAAGGCGGTAGTAGTGTCACCTTGGACGATAACTAAGTTGGGTTCGATCTCTTTGAATAATTTTTCCAATCCTTGCAGGCTGCGCTGGGTAATATCTGTGAGCGTTTGTTGGTGCTGCATGATCTCCAGATCGCGATCGGCCTTCAGCCCAAAAATCTCCATCACTTGGGCGACCATTTCCCGATGTTGCCCAGTTAGTACCACCTGGGTGGTAAATTTACTCGACGCCTGAAATGTCCGAATCACAGGAGCCAATTTAATTGCTTCGGGACGAGTTCCGAGCGTAAAACAAACGCGCATCATAAGCTAAATAGTTGATAGTTGATAGTCGATCGTTGATAGTAAAATCGAGACAGTCGATCGTCGATCGCTACCTCTTCTTCTATGGCGGACTCACACCAGTTTTTTAAATTGGTATCATTTTGACTCATGGCAATTTTAGCCGATCGATGGACGAGTCGATCGGTAATCTCGATCGCTGTGTCTGAATCTGGGCGATTCGATCTGCCAGTCAAGTAGCAACCAAACAAAAACAGCTCGGTAATTACCGAGCTGATGATGAGATTCAGGGAAAAATAACTAGAATAGAAGTAAGCAGTTTTTTTAAGAGTCAATGTCGCATGTCAGCGGACAAGTGGCATAAGTAGTGGTGCTGACGGGATTTGCGTCGCCATGCAACCAGCTCAACCAGCGGACGTCTTGCGGATGAATGCCTTTTGCGGTGAGTAATCCAGCACCGACAACTACAGCCAAAATATTTAAGGCAATCGTGCCACCAGCAACCAGTAATACCGCACTAACGGGCAAGATGTGGTGCAAAGTCACCGACAGCAGGGCACCAATTGTCGCCATCAACACAACTAACGGAAAACCAACTACCAACAGGGTTACTGTTAGAGCAAAACACCAAATCAAGAAGCTCTTTGCTGTAGCGATGTAACGACTTTTACGAATGGTGCTATTTTTAGTTAATTGCATTTTATTGGCTCCGGCTATCTAGATGGATACTGGCTAAAACTGATGCGTTTTGGTCAATCCCATGTCGGGGATCAATTTAACCTGGTGTTATCAATATAGATAATCTAGCTCGATATTTGGGGATATGTTAAAAAAACTTTACATGATTATTAATCTAGCTAGTCAAAAATGGCTGTGAAAATCTGCTAGTACTTATTAATTATTTGTCCGTATTTGCTGACAAATTAGAGCTAGCAAATTAGCACTCGGATCGTCGAGCTAGAGCTGGTGATGGTAGAGATCGCTATTAGCGCGTGGGTGGCTGGCTACCAGCATCAATAAGTGCCAATCCAGACAAAATTAAAGGTGGGTAATACCCACCTTTAAAATTAGTCAATAGTCACGATCGACTATTTAGTAGAGGGAATTAAGACGGTATCGATCGCGTGAATGACACCGTTGCTGGCTTTGACATCAGCAAGGATGACATTGGCATTATTAATCGTGACTTTTTTGCCTTTGATTTTAACAGTGACATTACTGCCTTCAACTGTAGCCACCGAGCCAGCCTTGAGCTGCTTGGAGGTTACAGATCCAGGAACGACATGATAAGTGAGCACTTTTTTAAGTTGCTCTTGGTTTTCTGGCTTGAGCAGATTAGCCAGGGTGGCTTTAGGTAATTTGGCAAATGCCGCATTGGTTGGTGCAAATACGGTGTAAGGGCCTTCCGCCGATAATGTATCGACGAGATCTGCGGCTTTGAGAGCCTTAACTAAAGTCGTGAAATTTTTATTGCCAGATGCCAGACTGACAATTGTCTTGCCAGTAGGTGCTTTTTTGGTAGGAGTAGACGTGCTACCACCAGGAGTTGTCGTACCTGGGGTACCAGTCGAACCGCCACTAGGTGTAGTCGTAGCAGGTGTAGTAGTGGTAGGTACTGGGGTCGTTGTCGTACCTGGTGTGCCACTTTGCGCGTGACTGGAGATACTCGCAAACAAACCTGTGGCTACGGCGGCGATACCCAGGGTTGCGGCGATCGATTGGGACAAGATGGATCTAGACATGGGGAATAAATTTAATGAAGAATATCAACGTTCTTAATATTATCAAGACATTTAATTAAGTTTTGTGTTCCCGATATCTAGATCGGGAAATCGGTAATCTTGGAATCGGCTGCTAGTCCCAAAAAAAGAGCTAAGGCGATTGCCTCAGCTCTTTTGGATCGTCAAATCGCGATCGATTAGGACTGCTAAAACCTAAATTTTGCCACGTAACATCATCGCCATTTCATTGGGTGTCGGCGAGAGTTCGAGGGCAGTTTCTTCGGTAATTCGGCCTTCTTGGTAGAGGGCGAACAAGGATTTGTTCATCGTAATCATCCCGTCGAATTCCCCGTCGGTCATCAGTGGGGCGATCTCATCGTATTTACCATCCCGCACGTAGTCTTTGAAGGTTTCGGTATTTATTAAGATATCGTGATAGGCTGCGCGTTTCCCGTCAGTGGTCCGGCATAACCCTTGGGAGATCACGGCGACGAGAGATTCAGCCAGCGAGACGCGCATCACGGCTTGTTCTTCGGGTTTGAACAGATTGAGAATCCGCTCGATCGTTTTGATCGCACTGTTGGTGTGCAAGGTACCGATGACTAAGTGTCCGGTTTGGGCGGCTTTGAGCGCGGTATTGACCGTTTCGCGATCGCGCATTTCTCCGACCAAGATGACATCGGGATCTTCGCGGAGTGCCGCTTTGAGGGCGGTATCGAACATCAGGGTGTTCGCGCCGACTTCCCGATGCTTAATTAGCGCGCGCTTGCTTTTGTGAATGAATTCGATCGGGTCTTCGATCGTGATAATGTGGCGCGGCATTTCTTTGTTCATAAAATCGACCATCGCCGCCATCGATGTCGATTTACCCGAACCCGTCGGCCCTGTCACCAGAATTAAGCCCTTGTGCTGGTAGCAGACATCGCGAAATACTGGTGGTAAGCGCAATTCCTCGATCGTGGCAATCTGCATCGGAATCAATCGCATCACCATGGCATGGCCGTAAAGTGAGTCAAATACATTGATCCGTACTCGTGCAAAATCGTACTGGGTCGCTCCGTCGAAGTCTAATTTCTCTTGAAATGTGCGAATATCTTCCTCATTCAAAACTTCATGCAACCAGGACATGAAGGTGGCGAGATCGGTTTCTGGGTAATCGGTAGTTTGAATCTCGCCGCGATTGCGAAAGCGAGGATTTTCGCCGACACCCACATGGATATCCGAATAACCAGCCTCGAACGCTTCGGCTACCAAAGTACCGATCGACGGCTGTCCTGGTGGTAATTTGTAGCTAGGTTTGCGCTCCTGAGCGGTTGCGGGCGCGCTTAAACTAGGCGGCGGCGGGGGAAAATGAGTTGATAGACTGGGTGCTGGTGGCGGTGGTGCTGGAAAATTGCGGGAGTTTACCATAGCTCGACTAGATGACTTTGTGCGACTACTCTTAGTTATGTTGCCCAAATTTTGACTAGCGATTGACGATCTATAGTATTGTGGCGGGTCTATTTTTGGGAATTGACGGTAGATCGCTAGCTGGCGAATAGTTATAGCTGGGTGGGTACGATCGAGATCCGCGATCGTTTGGCCGACCCATGCGCGCTAATATCGATCGCAATCGTTACCGAATAAGTAAATTCACGCAATATTTTTGGTATTTAAAGACTGTTAGCTCAAACACACGAAGTTTGGTAAGATGGAACTCATATATAGATTATTCTCCTAAATTATTATGCTAATTGTTCAATCTTTGCAGGTGCGGTTCGGCTCGACCTAAATTTTGCGATCTTGGTGCTTACGTTCTGCTTTGATGGTTGTTTGACCCACTCGTCCGATCGATCTGCAGTTTCCAGCCCGATTATTATGCTCTATATCTTTAAATTAACTAGCTAAACTTTACATCTCCCAGTCCGATCTTTCGTTATCTGTACCGCTACGGCTGGTTAATTCCTAGCCTTAGAGCGTTATGCTAACCTAATTTAGCTAAATTTCAGATTTTGCAGATCTGCATTGGTGCAGTCTCTCCGTTCGCGAAACTTTGCTGTGTTCGTATGTGGAGAGTCGCTTTACTTTAACTATAAAAATAACTAGGTAATATTTATAATGTTTTCTGCTGCTAACCGTCTCTCCATCTTTGTGGACGGCAATAATATGTTTTATGCCCAACAAAAAAATGGGTGGTTTTTCGATCCTCGGCGCGTGCTGGAGTATTTCACGAAAGAACCAGAGTTAATGCTTATTAATGCTTTTTGGTATACCGGACTTAAAGATGCTCAAGATCAACGCGGGTTTCGCGATGCACTGATCAGCTTGGGTTACACAGTTCGCACCAAAATTCTCAAGGAGTACTACGATGATACCTCCGGTCGCTATTCCCAAAAAGCAAATCTCGATATTGAAATCGTGGTCGATATGTTTAATACTGTAGATCAGTACAACCGCGTCGTGCTATTTAGTGGCGATGGGGACTTCGAGCGAGCGATCGAGTTGCTGAGATCGAAAAACACCCACATCACTGTCATCTCTACAGAAGGGATGATTGCCCGCGAACTACGCAATGTCACCGATCGCTATATCGATCTCAACGACATTCGCGATCGCATCGAAAAAGTTGATTCCCTATAGGAGAACCGATCGAGTGTTAGAACGTCAAAAAATCAAAATAATGTCCGCCCAATTGTCTGAGTTGCTATTGCTTATCTAGGTGGCAGATTAACCAAAAGTTAATTTTCACCAACGCAAATTTGCGATCGCTTTTAGTTAATCTGTCACCTTAAATATAGACAAAAATGATTCAGACTAAAATACACCATCATCAGATTAATTAATTTGATGTTTGCTGCTTTGAATCTTGAATCTACTAGTAACTTTTGTGATTAATTCATTATTCTTTTGAGAGATCTAACACTATGACTCAACAACCAGGATCGGATCGCATCATTATTTTCGATACCACCCTGCGCGACGGCGAACAGGCTCCTGGTGCCACGCTCAACGTAGATGAGAAAATTGCGATCGCCCGCCAACTGGCGCGGCTCGGCGTAGATGTAATTGAAGCGGGATTCGCCTTTGCTAGCCCTGGGGATTTCGACGCAGTCAAACAGATTGCCAAATTGGTCGGTACCGAAGATGGCCCGACGATCTGTAGCTTGGCTCGCGCCATCCCAGCAGACATCAAAGCCGCCGCTGAAGCCTTGCAACCCGCAGTCCATTCGCGGATTCACACCTTTATTTCCACCTCCGATATTCA
>NZ_JANPGM010000475.1:0-2773 GCF_031423935.1 Chamaesiphon sp. VAR_69_metabat_338 | reverse complement strand
GAGAGGGTAGAGCGTGACTGGGTGGGGTGTGTTCAGTGTATGTTGGGGGGGGTCGTGTGATAGGGTGGGGTGTGTACAGTGTACAGTGAGGGGGGGGGAGGGGGTAGTGTGACTGGGTGGGGTGTGTACTGTGGGGAGATCGATATTCAGGACTTCAGTCCAAATTTGAGCCAGGGTAGACTCGGTAGGAGTACGCGGTTCGATAAATTCTCGATCGATCTCGTGTGAGGGATCGAGTTTTACGAGCGCATCTCGATCGACTTTGCCATTAACGTTGAGCGGTAGGGCATCCAGTATCACAAACGCTTTTGGCATCATGTATTCTGGTAATTTAACTTTTAAAAACTTAGATAATGAAGCTGTGAGATTTGGTGTCTCTATGTTGGGGACGATATAGGCAATTAAATACTTATCTCCATAGACATTCTCTCGATCGATTACTACTACCGATCGTACATTTGGATATCGACCGATCGCGGTTTCAATTTCCGATAATTCGATCCGAAAACCCCGCACTTTGACACGATTATCGCTGCGACCTAAAAATTTAATCTCGCCATTCGATTGATACCGAGCTAAGTCGCCTGTCTTATAAAGTCGCGCTCCCTGTCGATCGCGCAGCGTCTCCTGTGGAGAATCGTCAAAAGGATTAGCAATAAAATGTTCGACAGTTAATTCGGGACGATTGATATAGCCTCGCCCTAATCCGTCGCCACCGATGTATAATTCACCATCGATTCCAATTGGTACTGGCTGTAAATGTTTATCTAATATATAAATTTGCGTGTTAGAAATCGGTCGCCCGATCGCTATTTGTTCGTTCGGATATTTGATTTCTGCAATGGTAGACCACACCGTTACTTCTGTCAATCCATAAGCATTAAACAACCGCCGCTGAGGTTGCCACCACTTTTTAAAAATATCTTTGGGGCAAGATTCACCCGCACAAATAATAGTTTGTAATGCTGGTAGCGATGCTAGAGGTAGAACGGCTAATACTGTGGGTGGCAGGGTGACATGAGTAATCGCATTGTCGCGTAATAATTCGAGCAAAGGTTGTCCAGGTAATAGAGATTCTTTATCTGCCAAATGAAGAGTTGCACCCGATCGCAATGCCATCACAATCTCAAAAATTGAGGCGTCGAAACTTAACGATGCAAATTGTAAAATTCGGTGACTCGGTTGAATATTAAATACATCAATCTGAGCTTGTGCTAAGTTAGCCAATCCGCGATGTTCGATCGCAACGCCTTTCGGTTGACCCGTCGAGCCAGAGGTGTAGATAATATAAGCTAGGCGATCTAATGTGACGCAAATATTTAGATTTTCTGGGCTGTATTGTCTAATAACTGCCGAATCTCGATCGATACAAACTATAGCTAAGAGATCCCCCCAACCCCCCTTAAAAAGGGGGGCTAAAGAGCAAGAAGTTATTAATGCTGAAACTTGAGCATCTGCTAACATGAAACTCAGACGCTCTTGAGGGAGGCTGGGATCTAAAGGTAAATATGCTCCACCCGCTTTAAGAGTAGCTAAGATCGCGACGATCGTCGCTGGAGATCGATCGATACAAATCCCGACTAAGCGATCGGGAACTATCCCCAGCTTTTGCAGATGATGTGCGAGTTGATTGGCTCTAATATTTAGTTCGCAATAGGTTAATTGCTGCTGATTAAATACTAACGCGATCGCATCGGGAGTCTCCCGCACCTGCATTTCAAATAACTGATGAAAACACTCTTTTGAGTACTCTTTTTTCGTGTCATTCCAATCGATTAATAACTGTCGTCGTTCGATCGCACTCAGTACAGCCACATCGGAAACGCGCTGTTCCGGATTAGCAACAACACTTGCTAACAACGTTTGGAAATGTCCGAGCATTCGAGTAATAGTCGCATCATCGAAGAGATCGGTGCTATACACCATTTGTCCTTTGACACTTTCCGCATCCTGCCATAGATGAAACTCTAAATCGAGCTTGGCAGTCGTTGTAGAGCAGTAGCCAGAGCTATCAAGACACTCTAAATCCCAGTCCGCGAAGGCGGACTTTGCATCACTAGCAACGACTTCCAGTCGTTGTGATGTCGCCTTAGCATCGAGATCGAGTAGCGACACTGTTAATCCTAGTAACTCTAGTGCTGAGATCGGCGTATTTTGAAAGCTAAATGCCACCTGAAACAACGGATGATAGCTCAAATCTCGCTCTGGATGCAGCTCCTCTACTAGCTTTTCAAACGGCAAGTCCTGATGAGCATAGGCACCCAGAGTTACCGCTCGCACTCGCTGCAATAATTCTCGAAATGTCGGCTGACCCGAGCAATCTGTCCGTAGCACCAAACTATTGACAAAAAAGCCAATTAATCCCTCTAATTCGCTGCGGTTGCGATTGGCAATCGGCGAACCGATGGCAATATCCTCTTGCTGTGTATAGCGATAGAGCAAAATCTCAAACGCTGTCAGCATCGTCATGAATAAAGTCACGCCTTCGCGGTAGCTCAGTGCCTCTAATGCTTGACTCAGAGCGGGCGATAACTCTAAAACTTGTTTTGCACCTCTATAGCTGGGCACTGCGGGTCTGGGACGGTCTGCGGGGAGATTTAGCACCGGAATGCCGTCTAATTGCTGCCGCCAGTAAGCTAACTGAGTTTGAAGGGGCGAATCGCCATTCTCTACACCTTGCAGCCACTCCCGTTGCCATTGAGCAAAATCTGCATATTGAATCGGTAATTCTGGCAGGAGCGCAGCAGCGTCCTGACGGCGATCGCCAGATGCA
>NZ_JANPGM010000474.1:0-4921 GCF_031423935.1 Chamaesiphon sp. VAR_69_metabat_338 | reverse complement strand
ATATCTAAATTGTAACGTGTAATATTCTCGGAATTCTAGGTTTTCCACACAAACAAAAAGGGCGAGCAATGCTCGCCCTTTTTGTTAAAGTATTTATGACTATTTAACGGTGGTTACTGCCGCTTGTTTGTGGTGTGTCGGCAGTTCGGCTGGAGACGAGACTTGCATCCAGAGTAAATTTTGTAAAATGGTAACACCAGCGATCGCCGCTAGTGAGCCAGCAACCGCAACTTTAGATAGTTTAGCTGTAGTGAGAATTGTCCGATCGTCAGTAGTGGCGAGAACTGGTTTCGATGCAACTGAGGTAAAAGTCATGTATTTTTCTCCTAATCTCTATCTATGTGGACAGTGAGCATTTTAGGCGGTTCGCAAAAATATGGCTGGTATTTTTAAAAACCAACAGCTTTTGCGGATGATACTTGATGAGCCTGGATCGACTCCTTCCATCTACACATTCTAACGTTACGTTTTCGCAAACTAGAACTACACCCGATCGGGCATTCATCCGAGTGTCAGAATGTAATCCCCTCCCCGTAACGATCGTCAAGATCGCTAAAAATTGTGAATCTTAAATGAGAGTTGCCACTCAGCTACCAAATTCAACCGCTCGATCGCTGGCATAGAGTCACCCTTGGCGATTCTTGTAGAAATGTTAAGATAAAGACAGCAATATTTTTTGTCGATCGTGCAAATGTCGAAATCTTCTCTTCCCAAAGTTGTCGTGATTGGTGCTGGTATTGGCGGATTGACAGCAGGTGCCTTGCTCGCCAAACGGGGCTATGAAGTAACGATATTCGATCGGGCGATCGTCCCTGGTGGCTGTGCGTCTACATTCAAGCGGCAAGGATTTACCTTTGATGTCGGGGCGACGCAAGTTGCGGGATTAGAACCAGGCGGCATCCATCATCGGATCTTCAGCGAATTAGAAATCGAGTTACCGCCAGCAGTACCCTGCGATCCGGCTTGTGCGGTATTTTTACCAGGGGAAACCACCCCGATTAGTGTCTGGCGCGATCCCGAACGCTGGCAAGCCGAACGCCAGCAGCAATTTCCAGGGAGCGAGCCGTTCTGGCAATTTTTACAACAATTATTTAACGCGAGTTGGGAGTTTCAAAGCCGCGATCCGATCTTGCCTCCCCGCAATCTGTGGGATGTCACTCAACTAGTCGGCGCACTGCGGTTAGGAACGCTGATTACCGTCCCGTTTACTCTATCTACCGTCGGCGACGCGATCAAGTGGTTTGGATTGGATGGCGACAAACGGCTGCGGACGTTTCTGGATTTACAGCTCAAACTCTATTCTCAAGTCACGGCAGCAGAGACAGCCTTACTATATGCAGCCACCGCGCTAGGAGTATCGCAGACACCCCAAGGACTGTACCATCTTCAGGGCAGTATGCAAGTCTTGAGCGATCGATTGGTGGCATCTCTAGAGCGGGATGGTGGCAAATTATTGATGCGGCATACGGTGGAGTCAATTGAATGTGACAAAACTGGCGTAACAGGCGTAACGATCCGCAACCAAAAAACGGACGAAACTTGGACGGAAACCGCCGCTGAAGTGGTCGCAAACGTCACGGCACAGGATTTGGTCAGATTGCTCGGCGATGCGGCTCCTAAGTCAATTCCGCTGCCATTACTATCACTCGACAGCTATCGATCTCGTGTCAAAACTTTACCCCAAGCTTCGGGGGCCTTCGTGGTGTATCTGGGCGTAAAAGCCAGTGCAATTCCCGCAGAATGCCCTCCCCATCTGCAATTCCTCTACGATTACGACGGCATCATCGGTGAGAATAACTCCCTCTTTGTCTCCGTTAGCCATCCCGGTGACGGACGCGCCCCAGAGGGCAAAGCGACGATTATTGCCTCCTCATTCGTCGATCCGAATCGGTGGTACGACGAAGGTGTAGATTATGAGACGATGAAGGCTGAATATACCGCAGTGGCGATCGCGAAATTAGGCGAATATTTCGATCTCCAGCCCGAAAATATCATCGTCACTGAAGCTGGCACTCCCCGAACATTCGAGCATTATACCGGACGCGATCGCGGCATCGTCGGCGGCATCGGGCAACGGGTATCGACATTCGGGCCATTTGGATTTGCAACGCGGATTCCCGTGGCGGGATTGTGGATGGTGGGTGACTCTACCCATCCAGGCGAGGGTACGGCGGGAGTTAGTTATTCGGCATTAACTGTCGTGCGCCAGATCGAGCAGCAGGTAGGGAGTTAAATTACATAGATAATTGATTTAGAATAAATTCGATCGTGAAATCGTTCAGATCCTGATGAAAACTACTCCCGAACAAACAAGAGCGATTATCCGCTGGGGGCATCAACATCGCCGGATGCTCAGAGAAGAGTATCGTCGCCAATTTGTAGCGTATAGTGCTACGCGGCTATTGGCGGCAGGGAGAGATTGGGATTTGGTAGAAGCCATCGCGAATGCTGAGGGGGAACCATATTTGGTGAAATGGATTCCCGCTCAGACATCAGAATTTCAATTTTTTTGACTTGTTTAATATCGAGTTTATCCAAGCAGAGGAAAGAATCGAGTTTAAGTGGCGAGGCAATCTAGCTCAAGCTTAAGTATGCCGATCTTCACCTGCTCGATCGACTTCGGATCGAGCACATATTGAAACCAGAACCGATCGCTGTATACTGACATTGAATTGACGATCGATCTTCGTCTAGCTTGAAATCCCGCCAAAATTGTTATGTCTATTCTCGATCGACAAGGAAGATTATTTGGTAAATTCAGCGTCCTCGACATTGGTGCTGTCCTAGTAATGTTGTTTGTGGTCGCCGGAATTTTTCTTTCGCCTGGAAATACCGGGCGAATTAACGGTCAAGATAAAGGTCAAGCCGTCGAAGCCGATGTGATCGTCCGAGGATTAAATGTCCTCAATCCCGATACTCTGATGCAGCAATTTAGTCCAGGCAGCAAACTGAGTTTTGTGATTCGCAATCAGCCAGCCGGACAAGTCGATATCAAATCCGTCCGTCAACTCGATCGCAATTTAGCCATCCCCCAAGCAGATGGTACGGTCAAAGCCATGAAAGATCCCCGCCCCGATTCCTATAGTGTCGATATGATCGTCACTGTGACAGGCAAAGGTCAGAAAACGAAAGAAGGGCTAGTATTGGGTAATACCAAGATGAAGATCGGATCTTCCGTCGAAATCGACCAACTCAATTACAACTTCAACGGCACGGTCATCGATATTCGCTACCTGAATAAGTAAACTCGCGATCGATGAGACTGTGAGACTGGGAGAGGGCAGGACGGGGGAATAGGAGACTGGGAGACTACTTTGTTTGCTTTTAATCCCTATCCCCTATCCCCTATCCCCTATTCCCTACCTAACGCCTAAAGCCTAAAGCCTCATTCCACAATCCGTACTAGCCGCTACAGAATATTGCTGTCATGCTATAGAAAGGTGGCGAACATCGCGCGACCGATCTCCAGTATCTAATTATCACCAATGATTACAGCAGAAAATACAACAACAATCGCACTCCTAGTCATCACACTCGGTATTTTGGGGTGGGGTTATTATCGGAATCGAGACTTGGGTAAATTCGGGATTCTATCATGGTTGCAATCAGCCGTGCTGATGATTCCTTGGCTGTTGAGCTTTGGGGCACTAGCTGCTGGTTTGTACATCAATCTCGCGGGCGTATTGCTGTTACTAGTCATCTCCACAGGTTTGTATATTTGGTTAGGTACCCAAGTCCGCACTGCCGCCGAAGATCCCGAAGTAGTCGCCAAAATTGCCGCGCGTCAGACCGAGTACCAAAGCAAACAACCGATCGACTCCACTGAAACTGGCGCGCAAGCCCTATCGATCGCGTTGGACATGATGACGATGCCCGAAGCAGATTTAAGCGCGATTAAAGGCATTTTTGGCATTGATACCTTTTATGCAACTGAAACGTTGGCTTATCAGCAGGGGGCAATTTTCAAAGGCAACTTACGCGGTGAAGCGGCTACAGTCCATCAGCGACTGACGGCTAAATTGCGCGATAAAGTCGGCGAAAAATACCGTCTATTTATGGTTTCCGATCCCGAAGAACGTCCGGTCGTAGTCGTTTTACCCAGCAGCAGCGACCCGCAAGCGGCAACCGTCGGCCAACAAATTCTTGCTGTCATCCTCTTTGTCTCAACTATTGCCACCAGTTTAGAAGCAATGGGTGTATTTGTAGGATTTGATTTTTACGCCCATCCCGATCGATTCCGCGAAATTTTACCATTAGTGCTGGGCGTCTGGACGATCCTCATCGCCCACGAAGCTGGGCATCAGATCTTGGCTAGAATGCGCCAAGTCAAACTCAGTCTGCCCTTCTTTCTCCCCACTGGCCAAATTGGCGCATTTGGTGCGATTACGAAATTTGAATCGCTGGTACCAGATCGCAGTACGCTGTTTGATATCGCTTTAGCTGGCCCCGCCACTGGCGGAATTATCTCGTTGGCAATGCTGATCGGCGGGTTGCTCCTATCCCATGCTGGCAGTGGCTTAGAGATGCCTTCCCAGTTTTTCCAAGGTTCGATTTTGGTGGGTACTTTAGCCAAAATTGTCTTGGGTGCCACGATTCAGCAGTCAACGCTGTGGATTCATCCGCTGGTAATTATTGGCTGGTTGGGGTTGGTTATCAATGCGCTCAATCTGATGCCTGCCGGACAACTCGATGGTGGCCGCATCGTCCAGGCGATCTACGGTCGCAAAACCGCTCAACGCAGCACTTTGATTACGCTTGTGATTTTGGGCTTCGTAGCCTTTTTCAATCCCGCTAATCTGGTGATTTTCTATTGGTTGATTTTGGTGGGCTTTTTGCAACGGGGACTAGAGCGTCCGAGTCTCGATGAGATTACCGAACCCAACGATACACGCGCGGCGTGGGGCTTACTCGCACTATTTTT
>NZ_JANPGM010000473.1:0-6278 GCF_031423935.1 Chamaesiphon sp. VAR_69_metabat_338 | reverse complement strand
CTTTAGCGACCGAAATCGGCCAGATCGTGCAGACAGCCGATCGGGGGGAACTCCTGCGGAGCGGCTTGAAGGTAGCCATCCTGGGTCGTCCGAATGTGGGTAAATCGAGCTTATTAAATGCCTGGAGTCGGAGCGATCGAGCGATCGTCACGGCACTGCCAGGGACGACCCGAGATGTCGTCGAATCCCAACTAGTCGTCGGCGGCATTCCCGTCTGCGTCTTAGATACAGCGGGGATTAGAGACACAACTGATGTCGTCGAACAAATCGGCGTCGCTCGATCGAAAGCCGCCGCTCAAGCCGCCGATTTAGTTCTACTGACGATCGACGCTCAAGCTGGCTGGACGGAGGCAGAAGCGGAGATATATGCCCATATTGACGGCATTACGACGATCGTCGTTGCCAATAAAATCGATCTAGTTACAACACTGCCCAAACTCGATCTCCCGCCAGGGATCGCCAGCGTCGTCACAACAGCAGCAGCCAGAGATCTGGGGATCGATCGGCTCGAAGCCGCAATTCTCGAAGTCGTCGCAGGCGGCAAACTCCATGCTGCCAATATCGAGATCGCCATCAATCAACGCCAAGCCGCTGCCCTGATTCGCGCCCAAACTGCCCTCAAACAAGTCTTAACCACGATCGACCATCGACTCCCCCTAGACTTCTGGACGATCGACCTCCGCGAAGCGATTAGAGCCTTGGGCGAAGTCACTGGCGAGGAAGTCACCGAATCTGTTCTCGATCGGATTTTTAGTCGTTTTTGTATTGGGAAGTAGGAAAGTAGGGGATAGGGAAAAGGTGATAGGGAATAGGGAATAGGGAATAGGGAATAGGGGATAGGGAATAGGGAATAGGGAATAGGGAATAGGGAAGCAGAATAGAAAGTAGGTTGGGTTTCAAGTTGCTCAACCCAACGAACACAACAGCATCCTGGAAGTATTGGGTTTTATTCTTCAACCCAACCTACCTTCTACCCCCTATCCCCTATCCCCTTTTCCCTATCCCCTCTTCCCTAAAGCCTAAAGAGTAGTGCTATCCCCACCCTAACAGTGGATCGATCGGATAAAATAAAACCAATATTTGTGACAAATTAGTCATACCAAGGGAAACAGCGGATGGGCAAAGTAGTAGGCATCGACCTGGGTACCACCAATTCAGTGGTAGCTGTCATGGAAGGCGGAAAACCAGTGGTAATTGCCAATGCAGAAGGTATGCGTACCACTCCCTCCGTCGTTGGTTTCAGCAAAGACGGCGAGCGTCTAGTCGGGCAAATGGCGCGGCGACAAACAGAACTCAACCCCCAAAATACATTTTATGGGGTCAAACGCTTTATGGGGCGCAAATATGGCGAACTCAGCCCCAAAGCCAAACAAGTGCCTTTCACCATCCGCAAAGATGAAGATGGAACGATCAAAATCAAATGTCCCAAGCAAAATCGCGAGTATGCGCCGGAAGAAATTTCGGCAATGATTTTGCAAAAATTGGCAGATGAAGCAAGTAGATATCTGGGCGAACCCGTGACTGGTGCCGTAATTACCGTACCTGCTTACTTCAATGACTCCCAACGCCAAGCGACGAAAAATGCGGGCAAGATTGCCGGATTAGATGTGCTGCGGATTTTAAATGAGCCGACGGCAGCATCGTTGGCGTATGGGTTGGATAAACGCCAGAGCGAGATAATTCTGGTCTTTGACTTGGGCGGGGGTACTTTTGACGTATCGGTACTAGAAGTCGGCGATGGCGTGTTTCAGGTGAGATCTACCAGTGGCGACGTTCAGCTCGGTGGGATGGATTTCGATCGCAAGATCGTCGATTGGCTGGCAGAGCAATTTCTAGCTGCGGAAAATATCGATCTCCGCAAAGAACGGCAATCGCTCCAGCGGCTGACTGAAGCGGCGGAAAAGGCGAAGATCGAACTGTCTGGAGTAATGGTCACAGATATCAATCTCCCCTTCATCACCGCCACTGCCGAAGGCCCCAAACACATCGAAACGCGACTGACACGGGCACAATTTGAGGAGTTGTGTGCCGATCTGATCGGACGGCTGCGGGGGCCGATCAAACGGGCGATGAATGATGCTCAGTTAAGTCCTGAGGATATCGATGAGGTCGTCTTAGTCGGCGGCTCGACGCGGATTCCGGCAGTACAGGAATTGGTGCGGAGTTTTATCAACCGCCGCCCCAATCAAAACGTCAATCCCGACGAGGTGGTCGCCGTCGGTGCTGCCATTCAAGCGGGGGTTTTGGCTGGAGAGGTCAAAGATATCCTGTTACTCGATGTGACGCCGCTCTCCTTGGGTTTGGAAACGATCGGTGGCGTGATGAAAAAACTGATCCCCCGCAATACCACTATTCCCGTCCGGAAATCGGATATCTTTTCCACGTCGGAAAACAATCAAACGATGGTCGAAGTCCACGTCGTTCAAGGCGAACGGGAAATGGCTGCCGATAATAAATCGCTGGGTAGATTCAAGCTTACAGGGATTCCCCCCGCACCTAAAGGGATTCCCCAAGTTCAAGTCTCGCTGGATGTCGATGCGAATGGCATCCTCCAAGTCACCGCGATGGATCGCACCACCGGACGCGAACAAACCGTCACGATTCAAGGGGCATCAACTCTAGGCGAACTCGAAGTTCAACGCGCGATCGATGAAGCGGCTCAATTTGCAGCTAGCGACAAACAAAAACGCGAAAAAATTGACAAACGCAACCGCGCTGAAGCTTTGACTTATCAAGCCGAACGCCAACTGCGGGAAGTCGCCCTCGAATTTGGGATGCAGTTTGCCAATGCCCAACGCAAACAAATCGAAGGCTTAATTAGAGAGCTAAGAGAGGCACTCGCCGATAGCGATGAACGCTTAATCGATGAGATCAAAACCGAACTCGACGACGCGATCTATGACTTCAGCCGCCAGGTGAAGACGCTTACCGAAGAAGAAGATAAAGGGATTCTCGGTACCCTCAAAGATATCTTTGTCGGCGACGATGATGATTTCAATTATCGTGATAACTATAATGGTCGCGATGTCTACAATCCCTACGGAGATCGTCGCGATCCCTACTACGACACTCGGGGCAATGATTACCAGTCTTACCCCAGAGGCGGCGCACTGCCACCTCAAAATTACGATGCGCCGCGCGATCCCTATGCGAACCGCAACTATGACACCCCGCGCGATCCTTACAGTGATACCAGAGATCGCACTCGCGATAATCGCAGCAACCCGCGTAATAATTACGACGATCGATCTCAATCCAACTATCGCGATGAGAGCGGTTCGCAACCGGGAGGTTCCCGCCCGGATTATGCCAGACAAGACAATGACAACTATACTCGCGACGATCGCTATCCTACTCAACGCGACGATCGCAGTTACAACCCTAATCGCAGTAACGATCGTCCGCAACGATCGACATCTAGTAATCCACCAGTCGATCGCTCCCGCCAGCGGCGAGATGACGACTACTTAGACGATACCCCCGCACCCCGTCAAGACCTCTGGGATGACGAACCAACTCCGGTAGAGCCGCGCGAGCGCACATCGCCGCGCCGCAATCCAACATCATCCGACCCACGTCAATCTAACTCTCGTTACACTGACGACGAAACCCAGCCCACAGACCCGTCAGAGCGGCGCAATCCTCGCTACGGTAATGACTCTAGCCGCTCCGACTCGCGGCGCACCCAGTCCAATCCCAACCCCGCACGTCGCACCAATCCCCAACCGATTCAGGATGATTGGGACGATGAAGAAGGCTGGCAATGATGTCTGTATCGATCGAGATCGCGGATCGGATCGAGCTGCTGCCTCGATCCCCGCACTCTTAAAATCCGCACCCCTATCTTGCCCGGATCCGAATTCTAAAACCAATGCAACAAGATATTCGCAACTACTACGAGCTATTGGGTGTGAAGCGGGATGCTTCTGCTGATGAGATCAAACAGTCATTTCGGCGACTAGCGCGGAAATACCATCCCGATCTCAATCCTGGGGACAAATCCGCTGAGGACAAATTCAAAGATATTAGCGAAGCCTACGAAATCCTCTCCGATCGATCCAAGCGATCGCAATACGATAAGTTTGCGGGCTTCTGGCGCAAAAATCGCACCAAAGCTCCGACTAATAATCCGCCCAGAGAGAGGACGACAGATGAAGAGGAATTTGGCGATGATTTTAATACTTTTATCGATCGCCTCTTAGGGCGCAAAAAAGAAGCTAGCAGTAGCGTCAACAGCGATCGCTTTAATCGGGAGGATGCCCAAACTACCCGCACCGCTCGTCAAACAGATCGACGCAGCAGCCGCGTTGCTAGCGACCCTGATCGCAACGCCTTCGCCGAAGCACCGCCAGTGCGTCCCAAAAACCTCGAAGCCGAACTCACATTACCCCTCGATAAAGCTTATCTGGGCGGACGCGAACGGATTACGATTCAAGAAGATGGCCGCTCTTTGGAAGTCGAGATGCCAGCCGGAATGCTATCCGGGCAAAAAATCCGCCTGCGCGGACAGGGAATCGCAGGTGGCGATCTCTATCTCAAAATTAACGTTGCCCCACACCAGTTTTTCAGACTCGATGGCATCAACGTCTATTGTCAGCTACCAGTGACGCCCGTCGAAGCCGTCCTGGGCGGTTTTGTAGAAGTGCCAACCCTCGATGGATTGGTCAAAATCAGTCTGCCACCCAGTGTTACCTCCGGTCAAAAGTTACGACTGGCGGGGAAAGGCTTTCCTGGTGAAGACTCTCAGCGCGGCGACCAATTACTCGAAATCCAAATTGTCGTCCCTAAAACTCTCCTCCCTGCCGAACGCGAACTCTATGAAAAATTACGCGCGATCGAATCATTCAATCCGCGCCTCGATCTAACAACTAATTAGTTATGTTCGATCGATTTTTAGACCGCGTTGGTAACTGGAATCCCCAATTAAGAAGGGAGCTAAAAACACGACTAACGCTGCCGAATTTAGCGATAGCAACTATTATTTCGCTGCTGGCTCAAATGCTGACATTAATACTGCCAGATCCACGGGTACTAGAGTTTAACAATCTTTACTGGTACGTTACACGCGCTTGGTGGCTGCATGTCTGTGAACTACTCAACCTCGAAATTTGGTTTGCGCTAACAATTGGCGGCATATATCTAATTGCCAAAGATTTCGATCGAGAGATCCGCACGGGTACGCTAGATTTGGTCAATTTGTCGCCAGTCCAACCCCGGGAAATAGTGTTAGGTAAACTCCTCGGCGTGCCAATTCTTATCTATTGGGTAGTATTATTAGCTTTGCCGCTACATACAATTGCCTTAGTGCAAATGACTGTACCTCATGCTTGGGTTTGGAATGCGATCGGTTTAATTCTGGTGGGATTATTGCAGCTAAGTACAATTTCTGCCATCCTCGCAGCTTCATTGCCACCGATCGTTTTGAGCTTGGTATTTTCTGCCATTGGTTGGGCCGGGCTGGCAATGCTAAATGGTTCTCAAATAAGTCAGCGGATGACGGGCAGTTATTCTCATTTGGGGATCTATTTCCCAGAAGAATGGCAAACAATTTTGGCATTTGTCGCTAATTTCTTAGCAATCGGTTACACATTCTGGATCTCGATCCAATCTTGGTATCCGCACATCAATTCTCGATCGTCACGCCAAGTTGGCATAGGTTCTGTTTTCATCCATGCACTTTTCTTGTTTTTCTATTTCGTCTTATTAGCACTTTTACCACAAGCAATGTTGGTGATGAGTATCGGGCTATTAATTATTACTAAGCTCGCACTGAAAGAAGAATCTCGATCGACTAACTCCACCATTCGATAAAGTCCAGCATGATTTGTTGGTGTACTGGGCCTAATGGCCGTTCTTCACCCGCGATCGCCGAATAAGCACATCCAGCCTCGATTTGAGCGTGACTAATCAACCCAAAATCCCAGCCTTCAGTTAATACTAATTTATCTAGATCGACAGTCAACGGGGCATAGAAAATATGTCTGATCACCCGATCGTCACTATAGCAAGCAAACTTCTTCGGGCTAGTAAGCTGATAGCCGATTTCTTCTAATACTTCCCGTTCGACAGCGACTTCTGGGGTTTCACCCGCTTCGATATGTCCGCCAAACAAACCCCACAATCCTGGATAGAGAATCGTAGGAATATTGTCGCGTAATTGCATCAAAAACTTACCCTCAAAGGGTAGGATGGCGATCGCGACTTCGATCGGTAACTTATCGCTCATGAGGAAATTGCGTGTTGCTGAAGATCTGCCAAAGACACAAACTTGAGTGCCG
>NZ_JANPGM010000472.1:0-3594 GCF_031423935.1 Chamaesiphon sp. VAR_69_metabat_338 | reverse complement strand
CATAGACGTTGCTGAATTGGTATATGAAGCATAAACTTTGCCCTCACCCCGCCAGATCCGAAGGATCTGGCGGGGTGAGGGCAAATCATACGTTGAATTGTCAACGCTAATTCATAAATTGCCCCTACTACATTTTAGCTTGGTTATTTTGGATCGATCGGTTATTTACCGCCAAATAGACTACCGCTGAGTTTCTTGATTGCTTTACCTGCCATCTCGGAATAACTGCGCTCGCCAGCCATGATTTTAGCCATCGTCAGACTAGCAGAAGGACGTTTGATTGCCGCTTTGTAGCTGACTTTGGGGAACTGATAAAAAGCACCAGCAAGGCGTTGCGCCCATTTCATATCCGCGCCCCATTCCGTTGTCATCACTTCCGTGTATTTTTCGAGGGCATTGCTAGTACCGCCCAGAGCCGAGTGAATTGCTTCGGCGGCTTTGACACCAGAGAAGATCGAGGGGCGAATGCCTTCGGCAGTCATCGGATCGACGACACAGGCGGCTTCGCCAGCGAGGAGGGCATTTTGGGTATGGAGTTTTTGGTCGCCATCCCACAGACACAGGGGATGCCCGTACTGTTTGAAATTGTTGATATCGATCCCGAAAGCACCTTTGCCATAGACCTCAAGAATCTTTTTGAAATCTTGGGCTTCGCCACCGCGAAATGTACCAATCCCGATCGAATAACCATCGGCTTTGGGGAAGTTCCAAATATAGCCGTTTTTAACTAAGCCAAATTCAAAGTTAATCGCATTGACGACGTTTTCACTGGGCGCATCGACTTCTAATGCACCTGCGAGCCGACGTTTGCGGTCTTTGAATCCCAACCATTTCGCCATGTTGCCTTTGGCACCATCGGCGGCGATCAGATACTTGCCCTCGACGCTACCATTAGCGGTGGTGACTTGCCAACGATCGACTTTAAATTCGATACTTTTAACTTCGGTACTATCCCGCAATTCGGCACCCTGAGCTTGGGCTTTTTGAACGAGAAAATGGTCGAATACATCGCGTTTGACCATCCAGATCGGCTCTTGGTTTTCGAGAGTGACATCGACTGGATCTTCTAAATTAAACGTGTACCGCAAGGTATTGACACGACAGGAAATTGCGGGACTAAAATCAAAATCAAACCACTGCGCGATCGCCGGCGAGACGCCACCGCCGCATGGCTTATACCGAGGGAGAGCATCTTTTTCTAAAATTAATACCGATCTACCGCGCTTGGCGAGATGGTAAGCTGCACTGCCTCCAGCAGGGCCAGCACCGACAATAATGCAATCAAACATAAGATAGCTTTTGGGAGATGTCGATCTCGGCTAGCATTAGCCATAATCTCGACCATTGTACAGCTATCAACCGCCTTCAAACCAGAGATGTTGCGATCGAGCGGAATGTCGAACAGTGTGCGCCCCAGTCCCCACCTTATCGATGTCTAGACAGAGAGGGAGGTCGCGAGTCTGCGACATTAAATTTGCTTACGACCGATTTTAACGAGTTGCGATCGCAATACACCGATCGCTCAAGCAGCCTGTTGGTTTGGTTCTTCCATACCCCACTGGTGTTTGAGCAGGCTTTTGTAACTATTTTCTCGGAGCACCATTTGTCTGTACAGATCGACCAAGAATTCTTGGGCTTGGCTGTGACTCATATCTTTGACTTGATGCTCGAACGAGCGGATGTTGAACTGTTGTTCGAGGGATAGATCGACTGATGTAGACATAGATTACTCCTACGTTGATTGTTGAGCAAAATCGTCCCACAGGGGACAGTTATGAGCTGGAGATCTGAACTGTTGTCCGGATATGTTAAGAAGTATAACATTCGTTTGACAAGGTTGCCGGTCTGTCAATTTGTAGATTTGAGGTATACCCTTAGATATAAATTAGCGTCATGCGCGACTTCTATGGGACTTAGCTTCAGTTTTAGCAAATAGATCCGATCGAGAATGCTCGACACGAACAAAAGTGAGGATTTGTCAAGATACCTTGACAAATATTAAAAATAAAGCGGCTTGCCCGACCGAGCCAGTAGCACTAGCGAAATTACAACTTACAAATTTACCGCGATCTTGAGCAAAATCTGCTGGCAGTGGGCACACTAACAATACGGAATCGATCTGATTAGTCTTAACTTCAATCCCGCATGACACCTGTTGACAACGGAAAAATCAAATGGTTGCTGAATACTTAACGCTCGATCGCTTGGCGACTCAGTTGAGTGAGATCAAGCACCAACACTTCAGTGGGCAAATTTTACTTACAAGTGCTGCGGGATCCCAGTGGTGCTTGTATACGTACCTCGGTCGCATTCTCTATGCAACTGGCGGCAATCATTCCATTCGCCGATGGGTCAGGAATTCGACGATCGCTGGTGTCGATGTCAGCGCGACAGAGTCTCTGTCCGACCGCATTGAGGCACTTACCAATATTTCTGGCTTGACGACAGCCGAGATCGATAGCTGCTGGGAATATTACCTGTTGGTTAACTGGGCCAAACAGGGCCGAGTGAAACGGACGGCACTGATCGAACACATCCAAAAGACGATTGTCGAGGTGATGTTTGATATCGTCCAAGCTGAAGCGGTCACTTTCCAACAAGTCGCACAAGCGCAACTGAGTCCGCAGCTCACCTTAATCGATCTCGATCGAGCCTTGGAGCTGGCGATCCAACAGCAACAGCAATGGCAGCAGGCGGGATTGGTGGGGATGTCACCCGATCGCAGTATCAAAATTATTAGAATCGCTGAGTTTCAGCAGATAGTTTCGCCAGCAGCCTATCAAGCACTGCAATTTGTGTTAGACGGTCAACAGACGATTCGAGAAATTGCCGCTAAGGCTCGCAAATCACCAGCAGCCATCGGCCAATCTTTTCGATCGCACATCGATACCGGAACGCTCGCGCTCGTCGATTTACCCGATTTCAACAGTCCGATCGCCCAGAGCAAACATCCGCCGGGATTTAGATCGGCTTTGATCGTCTGTATCGATGACAGTCCGTTTGTGTGCGATCGCCTAGAGCAAATTTTTCAGCAAGAGGGTTATCAATTTATCAGCGTGATGGATTCGCTCAAAGCCATTCCCATCGTCGTTGCCAAAAAGCCAGAATTAATTTTTCTCGATCTGGTCATGCCCAATGCCAATGGTTATGAGATTTGTAGTCGGCTGCGCAAAATCGGGGCGTTTCAGCACACACCGATTGTAATTTTGACAGGTAATGATGGGGTGATCGATCGCGTCCGTGCCAAGGTGGTCGGAGCGACTGATTTTTTAACCAAGCCAGTCCAATCAGAACTGGTGTTAGAAATTGCTCAAAAGTATTTAAATCCTACATTAGCCAAGTCCCTCTAAATATTTAGGTTTATATAGATGATAACTAAAATGTCTACAGCGTTGATTGTCGAGGATGTCCAGACCGATTTGATGATTTTAACTAGTTACTTAGAAAACTTAGGTTGGCGGGTAATCTCGGCGATGAATGGCGAAGAAGCCCTCACTTATCTAAGTTCTAACAAACCAGATATTGTTTTTTTAGATGTGGTGCTCCCCGGGCGCAGTGGGTTTGAGATCTGTCGGACGATCAAGTCTCAGACAG
>NZ_JANPGM010000471.1:0-4960 GCF_031423935.1 Chamaesiphon sp. VAR_69_metabat_338 | reverse complement strand
CACGACGATTTGGGACGCTATCTACAGAAGTCAATGAAGTAATTGCTAAGTTGCCATTGGATAAACTTGAAGATTTGGGAGAAGCTTTGTTGGATTTTCAAGAGCTTGCTGATTTAACGAGTTGGTTGGCAACTAATTCGTAGTTGTGGCAAAGCCTAAAAGTTGAGCGACAACTGGTAAGGCTTGTCGCGCTCTCTCGGTGTTAAAGTTAGCAGACTCAGTCACAACTACCTTACTAATAACTTTTCCTTTAGCAACCTTCTCACCCATTTGCTGGCGTTCGGGCGAACTAAACGTCGCAAAAGTCCGGCGCAATAATGGCAAAATAGCTACAAAATTCTCTGCTGATAATCCGGCAATCCAATTATCTAATACCTGCCAAATTCCATCGCTGTGCAATAGCAATAAACCACTCCCACGCAAGAAGCCTTCCGCCCAAGCCGCAGCCGCAGTCGGTTCGTTGGCTAGCGATAGTGCCAAGCTCAATCGCTGGCTGGTAGCTTCAGTATCCAAACTGCCATCGTCAAATAACAGCCGACAGCAGCGTCCTTGCACTAAACCGTGGACGTTTTGTTGGCTGGCAATCTGGGTTAAAACTTGCCGCCAGTTGTCTAACTGGGTGGGATTTTGGAGGAGTTTAATCGTGCCATTTGTCTGTTGGATCGCGTCGAAAATCTGCGTAGCGGCATCGTCGTCGAGGGATTGGCAGGAATTGGGTAAACCGATGCACAGGCGGCTAATCAGGCCATCTACAACGATCGAGATGCTAGTTGTATCGGTTTGGCGCACGTCGCCATAACGGAGGATATTTGCCAATGGTGGCAAGGCATTCATAAAGTGTAATGTATCGCTGGTGATGGCGGCGATCGCTTGGAGTCGCTGCATCAGGGTGGGGATGGCGGTACCTAAATTGGCGAGTAAAACTCGATCGAGTAATGTTGTCAGGCTGGGCAAATCTTGAGCATCTTGAGCCGCTTGCTGGGCGAAGGCGGTGGCGGCTGATTCGATCGAATTACCCCAGACTCCAGCTTCGATCAGTTTGACGGCAAATTCTGGTTGCCAACAGATTAACCATCCTTCTTTAAACGTCCCCGTGCTGCTAGTGCGCTGGGTTTTGCCCCAACCAATGCCGAGTAAATTGAGCCGATGGAATAATTGCGATCGATCCAAATCGTTGGCATTGCGGAGATCGAGTTCTAGTGATTTATCGATCGGTTCTTGCTTGAGCCGGAGTTTTTTAATTAGTTTCTGTAAGTCTTGCTGAAGCGGGATTTGCGGCGTTTCGCTGGGGACTCTTCCCAACCTGTCATTAATAATCAACTGTTGATGAATCAGTTGTATCGGTGCCGTATCGCCAAAACACAACACGGTTTGCACCGCTTCATTTAATTCTGCCAAGCCTGGGAGCGGACTTTCCCGCATCGCCGACAGAGTTTCCGCCAACCGTACCGCTTCGATGACACTCGCCGAAGACGCATCGAGATCCTCTTGACGCAACAGCCGCGCCACATTCGTCAGCCAGCGAATGACGACATTTTTTTGATGCGTCCACAGGTGGTGATACCAGCCTGGTGACTCTACCCCCGCACCATAACCGCTCGCCGCACTCAATCGTCCATAAGTCCACGGTACCCACGTCGCTTGAATTTTGGCTTTGGTGGGAGCTGGCAATAATGCTTTATCATCACTCACTGCTGGTAATGGCTCTATCAGCGCGGGTGCGTGCCAAGCACCACAAACAACCGCTAGTTTTTGAAAACCTTCGGTTTCTGCTTGGCGCAGACATTGGCGCATGTAGGCTTCGCGAATCAGATCTCGTTGTTGCGTATGCTCGGTTAATTCCTGCCGCAATGCCGTCATCGCCTCTAAAATTGCCGCAAACAAATCGGTACTATTGCGGCGTTGCTCGACTAAATATTCCCAATAGCGTTCGCCCTCCCCAAATCCGGCAGCTCTACTCAACCAACCGAGCGGATCGGCTCCTGGGGTAGTTTCTGCGTCATCCAATGGTTGCGATCGATCTCCATTTTCTACTTCTGTCGATCGCCCTGAATCCCGCAGTGTTGCTGGCAAGTCGATAAATCGTACCGGAATCTTGGCTAATAAAGCATATTGGATCGCCTGCCATTCGGGTGAATAAATCGCAAATGGATAATAGCCCGATTGCGGTAAGTCCTCTGGATCGTAGATCAACAGTGCCACAGGTGGTTTCATCTCGCCAGACTGCGCGAGGGCAATTAGATCGTTTGCTTCTGGTGGCCCTTCAATCAGGACGATATCTGGTTGAAGCGTCTTGAGTGCCGATCTCAAGCTCCGTGCGGAACCTGGCCCATGATGGCGAATGCCAAAGATAGTAGTGGTCATTTGTTTGAGACTGATGAATTTCCCTGTCGGTGACATGTCCGAGTGTAATATCGATTTTCTCATTCAATTCGCCTTCCGATCGCATCTCTAGGTAACGATATCTTGAGAGTACATTAATTCGTTCGGACACTCGATCGAATCTTGGTTTTTGATAGCATATATGCTATCTTGTTCGCATGGGTGTGAAAATTGTAGTCGATACCAATGTTTTTATCGGTGCGATAATTAATTCTCAGGGGTTAAATCGCCAACTAATTCGCCGTTGCTTGCTGGGTGAATATCAACCGATGATGAGCAATGCTCTGTATCTAGAGTACGAATCGGTAATAGAGCGGGAAGAGATTATCGCCAAATGTCAACTAGACAGAAGTAAAGTTAACGAGTTACTAGACGGCTTTCTGAGTGTTTCTGAGTGGGTGTATATCTACTATTCGTGGCGACCTAACTTGAGAGATGAGGGCGATAACCATGTCGTCGAATTAGCGATCGCTGGAAATGCTCACATAATAGCTACTAACAATCTCAGAGATTTTAAAGGGTCTGAATTAACATTCCCACAATTGCAAATTCTCAACCCATCTCAAATTATCACAGAATAACTTTATGGCAGTTTTAACAGTGCGGATGCCAGACGATCGACATTCGAGATTAAAGGCACTAGCCGCCAGTCGAGGCGTAAGCGTCAATAAAATAATTGAAGAGCTTACAACTGTTGCGTTAGCCGAGTTTGATGCTCACAATCGATTCAAGGTCAGAGCCGCCAGAGGATCGGCGGTTAGAGGGTTGGAAATACTCGACGAACTCGACGAACTGGAATCTCGATCGGGGTCGATCGGGGTTTAAGTTCCAGTTAGTTTCGATGGGTGATAAGAAAACGATCGATACAGTATCCTAGATCGTAGTGGAGTTGAAAGATACGTCCCCTAATCGACCTAAGTTATAATTTAGCAAGATTTTAGATCGACTTTTATTTTTATGAATCTAACTCTCAAACCCGAATTAGAAAGCTTTATTCAAGAAGAAATACTCGCTGGTAAATATTCTAGCCCCGATGAAGCGATCGAGGCAGCATTAAATTTACTTCAATCTAAAAATTCTGTCGATAGATTAGCTACAGAGCTACGCGAGAAAATAGATATTGCTGCGGCACAACTCGATCGAGGGGAAGGACTCAATGGTGATGATGTAATAGCTAGCTTGAGAGCCAAGTTACAAGCAGCAAAAGAGGCTCGGTAGATTGACTCAATATATTATCTCTCCAGAAGCAGCTTTAGATTTAGACGAAATATCGACATATTATGCAATACATAATATCGAAGCAGGTGAGAAGCTGCTCGATGAATTCGAGGCTAAATGTAAATATTTAGTCAATTCCCCCAATATTGGGCGAAGTTATAAATCTCTTCGTGCCGATCTGAGGGGACTTTCTTTCTCAGCCTATATTATCTTCTATAGAGTTGGCAATAATATTGTTGAAAATTTAAGAGTTGTCAGCGGAAGTCGGGATTTAGAAGCTTTGTTTGCAGATCCCGATCGAGGCTTGTAGCCCTACATCAACTCCCGACAGGCACGATAGATATCCTGCCAGCCTTCGCGTCCCTTCACCACAGTTTCTAGATACTCCTTCCACACCACCGCATCCTGTACCGGATCTTTGAGCACCGCACCCTGGATGCTGGCTGCTAGATCGCCAGCTTGCAGCGTTCCATCACCAAAATGCGCTGCCAATGCCATCCCGCTATTGACAACCGAAATTGCTTCTGCCGTGCTCATCGTGCCGCTGGGGGTCTTGAGTTTAGTCTTGCCATCGCCAGTTACCCCCGATCGCAATTCGCGGAAGATCGTCACCACGCGGCGGATTTCGGTTAGAGCCGGAACTTCGATCGGTAGTTCGAGGGCGCGTCCCATGCTTTCTACCCGCTTATGGACGATCGCGACTTCTTCGTCGGCACTATCAGGTACGGGTAAAATCACGGTATTAAAGCGGCGTTTGAGGGCACTAGATAGCTCGTTGACACCCTTATCGCGATTATTCGCCGTGGCAATCACGTTAAATCCTTTCTGGGCTTGGACTGCCGTACCAATTTCGGGAATCGGTAGCGTTTTCTCGGATAGAACGGTAATTAATGTATCCTGCACATCCGCCGGAATCCGCGTCAATTCCTCGATCCGCACGATTTTGCCGTCATTCATCCCATTCATCATCGGACTGGGCACCACGGCAGCCATAGACGGCCCTGCGGCTAATAAGAGGGCGTAGTTCCACCCGTAGCGAATCGCTTCTTCGCTGGTACCAGCAGTACCTTGAATCAACAAAGTAGAATCGCCCGTTACCGCTGCGGTGAGGTGCTCGGATACCCAAGATTTGGCGGTGCCTGGTACGCCGTACAGTAATAAGGCTCGATCGGTTGCCAATGTCGCGATCGCGATTTCCATCAACCGCCGACTGCCGATATATTTGGGGCTGACTTCAAAGCCATTTTCAAGTTTGCCGCCGAGTAAATATGTAGAGACTGCCCAGGGGGAAAGTTTCCAGTTGGGCGGCTTTTGGCGGGTGTCGGCTTGGCTGAGCTCGGCGAGTTCGTGGGCAAATTGG
>NZ_JANPGM010000470.1:0-6348 GCF_031423935.1 Chamaesiphon sp. VAR_69_metabat_338 | reverse complement strand
GTAACTATCTCTACCAGACGATCGTCACGCGGTTTTAGTTTAGAGAAAGCTTTCCCTCATCGCTTTCTCTAAATTAGCTCCATACCTGCCTCAGCGATGTGGCTATTTAGTTAAGGCATCGCCATTCGATCGGTTTACCATTCCTCAGCTGAGCATAAACTACCCGATCGCAGTTTTTACCAAACCAGATTCTGTTTTGCTTAGAGCAACACTGGGTAACGATGATTTTCCCAATCGAGTTTCGACATTCCAGTTATTGACTTCTAGTCAATTCAACTCGTTAGTTAAGAATATGCTGCGGCTGCGATTGTTTTCCTGGGGCGCAGATGTCCTTGCCAAACCTGTATTTGGCTGATTAGTATTTGCTATCGCTGTCTCCTAGACAAAATTCGATCGCGAACATCCCACCAACGGTGCCACCGAGGCACAGGATGCTGCCGAACTCGACTCAGTGCCAAATGCAGCCTAGTTAGTCGAGCCAACGGCAACCTACATTATTTGGGAAAGGGTGTCGGACTTATAGCCTGACACCCTTTCTTGTCTCAAATTCTCTGAATATTGGGCGCGGGTCTTTACAAACAAGTAGAGATTCACCATCGACTGCGCGCGCTCGTGCGGCAGGTACTCATATTGGAGCTAGCCCTCAATCTTCCTAACTATCGATCGTGATGCTATTTAACAGGCATCAACAGCTCGTCGATCGGATCTTAACGCATACCAGCCCACAGCTTCAAATATTTAACACACTCGTGTAGGAAATTTGACATATGAACTCTAGCCAGATCGAAATCGATAGTTTGAACGTCAAGAGCATGAGTACCCTTAAGTACTACCAACTCTCATCGATCGCGCCGCCCCATGAAGGTTATTTCCACAAGACCAAGGCGAGAATGCTCCAGCTCAAAAAATATCACAAGATCAGTCAAGAATATACCTTGCCGATTCCCTATCTGTGTCAAGTCTACCATCTGTTAAATTTGAAGCATCTGGAGCAAGTCCACAACCTCAGCCTCAAAGGTTTGAAAGTTGGTAATGTCAGTCAGTTTGAAGAGACAACTAGTGGCGGTAGCGTGAGATTTAAAACGTCTCTCAATCAATCGATTAATGTGTTAAGAATGTGGAGACAACCGATCGTTGAGGCAGAATTAACTCTGCATACACCTTACACGATCGAATTGGCAATTCCAGTCTATAACAACTGCAAGATTATTATTCTTTTTAATATCTTACCACTTGGTGACAATGCGCACAAGTTGTTTATTGATATTTATAGCGATTTGGAAGTTCCCAAGCCAATTCTGCAACTAGTTTTTCACTGTGCGGCTTGTGTGACCTTGGTGGAAGACCTGCCCTACCTCTACAAACTAGCTAATGCCAATCTGTACCGGCGGGTTAAGTCGATCGGGGTTTCCAATCGAGACACCATGAAACTATTCAAACGCTATGTAGATTTGTACGGTTCTAGTTTAGAGCAACCAGGTTCGATCGGCGCGATCGAATTATGTCCGTTAGCTGCATCGACTGTAGCCTGTTAAATTCTCTTTCCATAACTCATCATGTTCGTGTCCACTTTTCTTCAGATGCTGCCCTATCTCTACAAAATAGCCTTTGTGGCGGGCATGTTACTGGCATTATTCTATTATCTACGAGCGGCTGTCAAAACACTGCACAAAGACTGGCAGCACCTCAAGAGATTGCACCAAATCCCCTGCGATCGCTGTGTATTTTTTACGGGTGAATATAATCTCAAGTGTACCGTTCATCCGTATAAAGCCTTAAATGAAGACGCGATCGATTGTAGCGACTATTGCTCTGCTAAGTCTTCTTAAGCGGGGGGCGGATCGGGAAAAGTGGAACTGCGTTCCAATTTCGCCAAGTCCCCCCGTCCCTCTATCCATTGACGCTGAGGGATCTCAACAATTACTCCACTTGGTAGAAAGTAGTATTTGTGCCCAACTGATAAGATTTGGTTACAAATAATAATTGGCGAACACACATTGCAGATTTGCCAGATGGAGAGGTTCAAACCCGTAATGGTGCTGGTATCGCACTAGCCGCGATCGCAATTCACCACGATATTCACCACCATCAAACCGCATTACATTAAGGGCTGTACTTTACTTTTTGGGACAGACAGCTCGGCACCCAATCACCTAATTACGAGCAGGAGTTTGCCCATGTTACTCACTGAAATTAATGTTGACGATCTAAATACACTGATGCATTTTCGGGTCGAACGTCTTCTCCACTTGTTTGCGGCGACTTTGCCACATTGTTTGATTCAAATCGATGCTGGCGAAATGTTGGCAGTTCATTGCCCTAATTCAGCGATCGTAGACGATTTGGTCGATGAATTAGAAGATTTATGCCAACATGCTTGGCTGATTTTAGGCGTTCACTCGATCGCTGTCTATTTTGGCGAGGAAGAAATCCTCCGCGCCAATACTTATTTTCGCTAAGGTGGCCGAGTCTAGATTGTAGGCAGATCTATCTATCGATCGAGGTAAAAAGATTTTAGTTTGGTAACTTACGCTAGGCCGATCGAGCTAGTCAGAGATGATTCGTTTAGCAGATGGATTGAACCGGTAGATTTGATAACATTTGATTAATACAAAAAGTATCCAAGATCGATTTTTTATTTATCAGTTTACTAACGACAAATATCATGACAATTAATAAACCCCAGCAAAATTCCACTGCCAAATCGGTCGATGAAATCGCGGCTCAACAACTGGCAGATGCCGAACAGTACGATCGACACACTCCTGACAGCTACGATCCGCATATCATTCCAGCGGAGACAGCAGCTCGGCAAGAGCGTGAGGGCGAAAACTTTAAAAGATTGCCCAAGCATCCCCCTGGATCGGAAAGTTTAGATACAACTGCCGGTTTTACAGTCGATAAAGAAGGACTAGTCGATAATTTTGGAATCGAACCAGAAATGTACTATGAAACGCCTGGTGATATTCCCGAATCAGCACAACCCAAATAATTGTCTAGTTAGATTAGCGATCGATTTTTAGGAGTGAACTATGATGCAACAACAACGTGCCGTCGGCAGTTTTGCCGACTACCAGACTGCGGGATCTGCCCTCACCGAATTAAAAGCCAGCGGCTTTACGATGGCAGAAGTGTCCCTGATCGGTCGGGATCTCGACGGTCAAACCACCACTGCTGGTGCTAAAACTACTGCAAGTATCACCGAGCTAGGCGATCTACATTCCGATGACGATCGACCGAAAGAAACGGCCAAAAATGGCGCGATCGCCGGAACTGCCTTCGGGAGCCTAACTGGTTTATTAGTAGGCGTAGGCAGCTTGGCACTACCTGGTGTCGGCCCGTTAATGTTGGTTGGGGCAACGGCAACCGCGCTAGCAACGGCGGCTTCTGGCGGCGCGATTGGTGCGGCGGCTGGGGGTCTAGTCGGCGGTTTAGTCGGTTTGGGAATTCCGGACGAGCACGCTAGCCTCTATGAGGGGCGCGTAGCGGCTGGCAATTATTTGGTCATTGTTGAAGGATCGGCTGCTGACATCGATCGCGCCGCAGCAACTTTGACTAAGTGCGGGATTCAAGATTGGTACGTCATCGATCCAGATCGGCATCCAGCTTCCATGGCGGCATCAGGGTCGCCTCAATCGTAGCAACTGGCTCTTGGCGACGATCGCGACTGCACCAGTTACCGCGAGATCGTCGTCCCTATGTTCATCTCTACTTCGCGCGGTTGTTCCACTTACTATTTAGGTCAAAATCGTGGATATATTAGCATTAGAACTCAGTCTCGAACAACAGTTTTCGTTAGCAAAATATTCTCAACAAGTCAAAGAATTAAGTCCAGAGCGCGCTCAGGAATTTCTGCTCGAAGCCTTCCGCCAATTAATGGTTAAAGATAATGTAATTCGCGCTTTGGCTAAATCTGGCAGCATGAATTAAGCGATCGATTCGCGACTGATTTCGATCGACATCTAATCGATCGAGCGAGTGACTTTAGCATCTAAATTGCCATAAATCATCGAGTCAGACAGGTAGTAATATTTGTCACTCGATTGATTTTTTGGCGCGCAATATCGACTAGTGGATCTCTATCCATTGACGCTAGCGACCGATCGAGAGTTCCTCCACTTGAGGGAAAGGGTTTAACCAGCGTGACTGCTAAATTAATATTATCGTCCCACATAAAAGAGTCTCACCATGAATATTATTGCTTGGGTAGTTTTAGGTTTATTAGCAGGCGCGATCGCCAAAGCGATCGTACCTGGAGATCAAGGCGGTAGCTGGTTATCAACGCTACTTTTAGGTGTGATTGGTGCCTTCATTGGCGGGACGTTACACACCTTTATCCAGACGGGCACGCTGCAATTGGCAGCACCTGGATTGAGTATTCCGGGCGTGTTTGTTGCCGTACTAGGTGCCATTATCGCGATTTATCTTTACGGTTTAGTCGCACGTAGAAATATCTAGTGCTAGCGATCGCACCGCTTGGTTCTAGTTGAGTTTATGTCCCTTAGTTTCAGAGGAGTTTAGTATGAAATACATTTCCAAAGTGGTGTCATTCGTCCGCCCCATTCAGACGCTCTTGGCCGTGTTCTTTGCTGCTGTCCTGTTTGTTGGTAGTGGCTTCCCTGCACTCGCAGGTCAGAGTGCGCCCACCAAGGGTGTAGAGCAATTAAATCAGATTGAAGAACAATCGAAAGAAGCATTGAAGAACCCGGCGAATTCGCTCGAATCGATCGAAGAACGCTCTCAGGGTGCTCTCAATGAAGTCCAGCCCAATGCTGCCGATCGCGATACCATGCATCGCTCTAGCGATACTAAGTTACCCGTGGTCAAACAAGCAGAAAAAGCGATCGACAAACTCAAAAATGGCTAAGTAATCGATCGATTCACATTTCTAGTTACAAATCCAAAGTGCTCGCACAGCTTACTTTTCGATCCCATTGGGAATGACCCGAGCGCGCTACTGCCGATCGTTACGCTTGAATAATTTCAGGATGCATATTCCCCTCACCTTACAACTTCTGGAGAATTATCATGGCTTACGTAGATAGACCGAATGATTATATTGGCGAACGCACATTACCTGTAGTGGCGGCCAACTATCACGACCAAGTCCGTTGGGGGCCGATTATTGCGGGATTGGTCGTAGCCTTGAGCACCCAATTAGTCTTGAGCGCGTTGGGCGTAGCCGTTGGAGCTGGAGCACTTAGTGATTCTGGTGCCCCTCGGACTGACGCTGGCGGTGTTGGTACCAATATCGGGATTTGGTCGATTGTCAGTTTATTGATCTCGCTATTTGCTGGCGGCTGGACGGCAGCCCGGACTGCCGGACGAATGAGCCGCAATACAGCTCTATTAAATGGTGCGATCCTGTGGGCATCGATGTTAGCCCTAAGCGCGTGGTTGCTGTCTAGTGGTGTTTCTGGTGCCTTTGGGGTAGCTGCTTCCAATGCTGGAAGTGTCATCAATCAAGTGCGTCAGGTCAACCCCACAGTCGTGCCGACGACTCCCGGTCAAGTTGCGTCCAAAACCCCAGACATTACCGCTCAACAAACTCGGCAGATTGCTGAGAATACATCTAAAGTTAGTTGGTCGTTCGTCTTGGGTTCCCTGTTAGGCTTGCTGTCTTCCTTAATAGGTTCGGCAGTCGGCCATCGCAATCCCCGCATGAACAACATGCCCGATCGTGAGTAAGCAGTTCGCGGCACGCTAGCACTATCGAGAAAGCTCAAACAATTGCATCGCCACAGGAGTGCGAATTATGTCGATCGTTTCAATCTTTGCCTCACTGCAAGTACAATCCGCAAAGCTCAAAGCACGGCTGAGCGACATCGATCGTCAATTGGAGTTGCGTTACGGCGATCGTTACGGCCAGATCAAAGGTCAGGTCGAACGGCAAATAGCAGACAAGAAGAGCTGGTATGCCAAGACCAGAGCCGAAGTCGAACGGACGGGGGAGATTCCTCTAGATCGCCAGCAAGCAGCTACGAGCGATCGCTTTGCCAGAGCTGGCTCCACCGCTGCCCGCAAGGAGGGCGCGATTAAGCAGCAACTTAAAGAACTTTGGCGCAGCCTCAAAAACCGTTAAAGTGCTTCACGATTTGGGGCTTAGAGGATGACTGAAAACTCAATTTTGTTAAGCTCAAACCCTAGAAAATCCCCCTAAATCCCCCTTGAAAAGGGGGACTAAGAGGTCGGTTCCCCCCTTTTGAAGCTACCGTGTATACACATCTTTGGTGAGAAGCGAATTTGGTGTGAATCCCCCTGTCTTGTCGTTTTTTTATTCGGGGGGAACCCCTTAAAAACGCCGCTAAATCCCCCTTAAAAAGGGAGACTTCCGGATCTTTCCCCCCC
>NZ_JANPGM010000469.1:0-2358 GCF_031423935.1 Chamaesiphon sp. VAR_69_metabat_338 | reverse complement strand
CTTCGTCCAGTCCACCGGATCGGTATCGACGGCGCGGCCCTTCGGATACCAGTGCGGTTCATTCCACGAGCGGCCATCTTCGAGACCGGCATGATACACCTTGCTCAACGCCGCCGTGTGATAGCCATTCGCCTTGAAGTGTTGCGGCAGCGTGATGCAATCCGGCTGCGCAACCCGGAAGTGCGTTTCCAAATCCCACACCTTCGTCACATCGGGACGCAGGCCCGTTAGGATCGCCGTGCGCGAAGGGCTGCACACCGCCTGCGACACGTAGGCCTTATTGAAGACGATGCCACGTGCGGCGAGGCGGTCGATGTTCGGGGTCTTGATGATCTTGTTGCCGTAGCAGCCGAGCTCCGGCCGCATGTCATCGACGGCAATGAAGAGAACGTTGGGATTCTTTTCGGCGGCGAACGACGAATGGAGAATGACGAATGACGAAGCCAGGAGGGCCAGGGTGTGTTTCATGGGGTGAGGTTTGTTGAACGTGGTTCTGTGGGGAGCTTGTGGTTGCCGATTTGATCACTCTGAAGCTTGGGACTTTTGTTTTTCGATCAGGCCAAGGGTCGTCAGAAACACGGCGACCCCCGCCTTGGTCTTGAGGTCCGCAGCTTTGCGCGGCAGGGAGGTTCGCGCAGGTGAGGGAGAACAAGGGGGTGATGAGGTGTTTCATGCTGGGGGGACTTCTGGGTGCAGGAGAAGGTCACCACCGATCCTGCCGATGCGCAAGGCTGCCACCATTGGCCACCTGGCCAATGCGAAACCCCGACCTTCATCAACCCGCGCATCGATGGGCAGAGCGCCTGCAATACAGACCGGCGCGTCAGCGCCTCACCATGGGAGCCTTCGGCGCCATGAAACGCGTCGCGCACGTCACTTCGCGCGCCGCCCGAAAGGCGGCCCAGGTCCGTGCTACGGTTTGTCGAGAACGATCACGCCCGAGAGCTTCGGCGACGTTTTTACCGCTTCGCTCGAACCGGGGACTTTGGGCAGGAGAAAGAAGCCGTAACCTTTGGTGCCCAGAGCGGTGGTGACGATCTGGCCGCTGAAGAGGGCTTTGCGATCCAGCGACGTGCTCGCGCCAGGGATCGTGAATTCGCCTTCGAACCCGCCCGAGGTCGCGGAGAATTTGGCGACCTTCGTGCCGTTCACCGGAGTGGCGATCGTGGCCGTGTTCGTCAGGCTGGACGCCTTGGGGTTCGCGATGGTGAGCGCCTGGTCGAAGGACGCCGCGAGTCCGCCGAGACTGAAGCTGAGTTGCGCGTTCAGGTTCGCGGCGGGCAAGGCGAGGACGCGTGCGCCTGGGTCCGGCGGCGTGTAGGTGCCGCCGAGAGCGGTGAGTGGGATGGGGTTAAAGCCGGCGCGGTAGGCGAGTTCCTTCGATTTCGCGAGTGGGTCCGGTTTCATCCAGTCGGGCGTGCCCGCGATCGTGTTGTTCGACGGCGCGCTATTTCCCGCGGTGATCGTGAGCTTTCCCACCAGAGAGCCGCGACTCGCGTAGAGAGGCACATAGATCAGGACCTGGCCGCTCTGGCCGATGAAGGTGGTGGTGGTGAAGGGAGTGCCATCGGCGAGGGTGCCGCCGATGGTGACGTCGCCGGTCTTCGCCTTTACCACGAAGCTGCCGAAGCCGTAGCCGCGCGGGAGATCGTCGGCGACCTCGGGCTGCTCGAGGTAGAAGCTGTGGATGGCGGCGAAGTCCGCCGCGTTGTCGGCGACGTCGGCCCAGGAGTTGCGCCAGCCCTGCACGGCGGCGGTATTCGTGCCGCCGTCGCTGAGTGTGCCGGAGAGGGTGTCGGTGGCGTCGTCGAGGGTAAGATCGAGTGTGGCGCCGAGATCGGGAAGCGGCAGGACGAGCCGCGCCAGCGTGGGCGCGCCGACGGCCGCGGTGAGCTGCCCTTTCAGTGAAGTGGCCGTGGTGCCGGTGATGAGCTTGCCGGTGTAGCCGCCGCCGGGCGTGGTGGTGATCTGGATCCGCGAGGCGAGGTCGCCATTCAGCACGGGATGGCGATCCACGAGACCGTGGAAGGTGCCGACGGTGCCGGTGGCGAGGTCGGCGACGTTGACCTTGAAGGTGAGCGTGGCGTCGGCAGAGGCGAAGGCGTTCTTACCTTTGACGGTGACGTCGTAGCTCCCGGCCTTGGTCGGGATGCCGCTGATGATGCCGGTGGTGTCGCTGAGGGAGAGGCCGGGAGGGAGGTTGGTGGCGGTGTAATCGACGGGGCCATTCTGCGTGGGAATGGGCAGCGTGAAGGCGCCGGCGACAATGGCTGCGTAAGGCGCGCCGACCATCGGCCCGATCACCGGCTTGCCCACGCCGAGCTGGGTGATGCTGTGCTCGACGCCACCGATCTTGAT
>NZ_JANPGM010000468.1:0-14576 GCF_031423935.1 Chamaesiphon sp. VAR_69_metabat_338 | reverse complement strand
GAAAGTTGAAAATTGAAAGCGGAAGGTACGTGCTTTTGCAAAGCAAAAGCACGTACCTTATTTTTAATATAGGGGTCGTCCGCGAACACGCTCGATCGCAACTGCACCTCTAGTCAAAGGCTTAAAGCCCTTGATGTCTATCGTGTTTTGGAGATCGACTCAATTTTAATAAACTATCTTCCCCATGTCGAAATAAACCAGCCGATCGCGATACCCAATCCACCGAAGCGAACGGCTTGCCAAAAGGGTTCCCACATCAATTTCCACTCATTGAGTAAGCGAGATTCAAGGGTCAGATCTAGTTGTTCGATGCGCGATTTAATCTGTGCCAATTCTTGTTTGGCTTCCGGCTGCTTGCTGCCCTTATGTTTCAATTCATTGCTTTGCCGCTCCAACACGATGCGTTCCCGTTCGGCTAGCTCGATCTCTGTCTGACGCCGTTTGAGCGTAGCGATCGCAGTTTCTAGTTCGGCGATTTCGCGATCGAAGTCCAGCGTCTCATCGAGGGGGGTAGCATTCTGAGTCATGGTCGGCGATACAATTTGGATAGCGTTGTTATTAATATGCCTAAATTCAGGTCATAAATCCCATGTCTTCCACTACAGACGATCTTACCACCTTAGAACTGGCTCAAGCCCTCGCAGAGCGGCTACGAATTGCCGAGACCGATTGGCATCGACTCAAGTCCAATCGTCCCGCACGAGCGCGGGAACAAGCGGCTGCGGGGTTAGTGTTTTTACTCAAAGATAGTCCCGATGAGGCAGTGGCACGGTTTGCACAGGCGGTAGGCTGGCTGGATAAGTCGATCTCTGCACCGCCGTGCCCATCCCATGGCGATCGTCATTAGGGAGTATGGGACGAATTGAGCCGATCTTTACCCCACTTGGATCGCGGTGGTTAGTCAATCTACCGAGCTTCTGAGTGGGTGTTTTGGCAAATTACTACGCAATTTGTCATGAAAATATACATTTTGTTTGTTTAGTAACAAACGATCGAGCTTTAACTCGTTAGCATTAAGGTATCGGAAGTTAAATTTACTCAGTTGCTAGATTTACTCCAACAGCAAACTTGCCTAGCTGTGTATTACCTTGTTGCAGCTAACTATCCCAATTTTTTGGAGATTTGTATATGTCATTATCCAAAGGCGTAGAAATTCAGGCTCTGACATCAGCAAAGGCAGGGCTAATCCAGTTTTACACTCCCCAAGCCAGTCATGAAACGATGTTGGTGCAGATTCCAGCCCAGACGATCGATGACATGTTCGTGCATAAATATCAAACCGACCAATTAATGGTGGTGCGGGGTAGTTTCATTTTGATAATTTTACATAACGGTAAATATCAATATATTCCTCTAAGCGATCGCCAACCCAAGGTTGTCACTATTCCGCCAATGGTGCCGCATTCTGCCATTAATCTCAGTGACGAACCCTGTATGCTAATTAATGCTGTGATTCGTCACGGGCAAGCGCGTCCAGCCGATTATCGTCCGCTCAAAGCACCTTTTCCCTACGATCTGACTCAGGTAGATCGATTGCTAGCCGATCGAGATCTTCCGCTGGCGGCTTGAGAGTCGCTCGCCCAATGGATTTGAATACGTGCAAACAAATTCATGGATTATCCTGACTCGATTTAGCTAAGTAACGTTCGATCAGGATAATTGCCACCAGATCGTCGATCGGGCGAGGTGGCTGGCGCATCCCTTGGGGAATCAAACTTGTTAAAAAGTTAGGTGGATACATTTGCCAATAGCGATCGCGAGCTTCGAGACTGCTATAACGTTCGTCAACAAGGGAGATCGGCAGAGCGGGAAAGGCGGCAATCAGTTGCTGTTGCCATTGCTTGGACGTAGTTTGGTCGCCCATGACGATGCGAGTAACGTTATACTGCGGACATAAATTACTAATTTGGGCGATGACTTGTGCGGTGGGCAATACTTGATGGTAAAGTAAAGCGCGATCGCCATCCATTACGGCTACGCCGCATTTATCCTTGCCAGGATCGAAGCCTAAGATTGTTTCCTGCGGATCTGTCATGGTTTTGTCTTTGAGAGGATGAAGAGTCAATAGCCGCCACTCGATCGATTAGAATTGCCTAAAATTTATCTATGGGCAACTCGCCCTTAGTTATTGCGGATCTCCCAACTCCAAACTTCCCCATGCTCGATCGCATTCGTTCCATCGCTACCAACCTCGCACCCAGACTGATCGAAATTCGTCGCCACCTGCACGCGCATCCAGAATTGAGCGGGCAGGAGTACCAAACGGGGGCTTATATTGCCGGAGTATTGTCGGCGGCTGGCTTGCAAACTCAGGAATCAATCGGCAAAACCGGAGTTGTTGGCGAACTAATGGGGGCGGGCACGGACGATCGCTTGTTGGCGATTCGGACGGACATGGATGCACTGCCGATCGTCGAGCGGACGGGATTGCCATTCAGCTCCCAAAATTCAGGGGTGATGCACGCATGCGGTCATGATGTCCATACTACCGTAGGCTTGGGCACGGCGATGATCCTGGCGGAATTAGGACTAGATTTACCAGGGCGGATGCGGTTTATCTTTCAACCTGCTGAAGAAATCGCTCAGGGTGCGGGCTGGATGGTCGCTGACGGGGTGATGAAGGAGGTTGATAGTATTTTGTCCCTGCATGTATTTCCGTCGATTCCGGCTGGCTCGATCGGGATTAGGTATGGCGCGTTGACTGCCGCCGCTGACGATTTAGAAATCGCGATTATCGGGGAATCTGGACATGGTGCCAGACCTCATGAAGCGATCGATGCGATCTGGATTGCCTCGCAAGTAATTACCGGGCTACAACAGGCGATTAGCCGCACCCAGAATCCCTTACGTCCGATCGTGTTGACGATCGGCACAATTAGTGGCGGGCGTGCGCCGAATATTATTGCCGATCGGGTAGAATTATCTGGCACGGTGCGATCGCTCCATCCTGAAACTCATGCGACACTCCCGACTTGGATCGAGCAAATCGTCACGGATATTTGTCGGACTTATGGTGCCAAATGTCAGGTAAATTATCGGCGGGGCGTACCTTCCGTGCAGAATGATATTGCCTTAACACAGATTCTCGAATCATCCGCTAGAGCCGCCTGGGGTGGCGATCGCGTCCAAATCTTACCAGAACCCTCGCTCGGTGCTGAGGACTTCTCTGTGTACTTACAACACGCCCCTGGGACGATGTTTCGCTTGGGTGTCGGTATCCCAGACGCCAAGAATCATCCGCTCCATCATCCCCAATTTATGGTAGATGAATCGGCAATTATCACTGGGGTGGTGACGATGGCCTATACGGCATACCAGTATTGGCAACAGCCGATCGATCGCCAGTTATTATCGAAATAAACGGGAGAGATCGATCGCTAGATCTGGAAAAGCCAGCGGTGAGATAGTGCCACTGTCGAGACTAATTTCCGATCGATACTCATTTGCGCTGAGATCTCTGAATACCTTTAATTCAGAGGTTTGCAAATTCATCACCCAATATTCGGAGATACCCGCCTGGGCATAAAGCTCTCGCTTGACACCTAAATCGTTAACGAGAGTTGTATTCGCAATCTCAATCAGCCAAAATATATCATCTGGTTGCGGATGGCGATTTTGATACAGAGTATCGGGAGTTTTGAGAACAGCGATGTCTGGTTCTGGTTCCGAGTCACTTGGTAAACTAATTGGATGTGCCTCACTAATTTCGGCGCGATCTCCTAAGATCGTGCGGAGATACTTTGCCGTACCCCGACAGCAAAAGGCATCAGCGATCCCTGCTGGCACCATCTGAATAATTGCTCCATTAATCAACTCTACCGATCGACCGTCAAGTAATCCGGTTGCAATCATCTTCTGATAGTCATCGACACTCCACTTAGCAGCGATAAGAGTCATTAGTTTTTTCCAAATCATCACATCAATTGTAACCATATGGGTCTGACGCTGGCACAAATCGATCGATTATTAACGGACTGGCAGCAAAAGGGTGATGCGGCCAATCAAAACTTATTAGATTTATACGATTTGTCGGCTTATCAACGGTTGAGCGGTGTGGGCAATCCACCGAGTAATGTCACTGGTACTACCCAGCAACAAGCAAGCACGGCATTAACGGCGATCGAGCGATTATTTGAATACTTAGAATTATTCAATCAGCACATCGATCGAGCGCGGAAGTTACGACGGGAGTTACCATCTTTATTTATTAACGATAGTCAGTTGCAAGCAATCGAGCATCTGTTGGTAGAAGAGTCGATCGAATTACCCAATATTCAAATTCCTTTAGCTCAAAGAGATTTAGTTGGTGCCAATCAGCTAAAAAGAGCGATCTCTGTAGACGAATTAATAGAGCGAATGACGATCGCTTTTATTATTGCTAGAGATACATTCGTAACGTTAGAAGCTGCCTGGACGGAATTGGAATTCAAGTTAATCGATACCAATCGATCGATCGCTGATTTAGAACGATTAGCCCAGGAATTACAGTTAGCTCCATTACCAGAATTAGCGAACGTTCGCTCTAAATTCCAGGAACTTCAGCAGCAGATCGATCGCGATCCTTTGGCTGTGAATTTAGCGTTCGGATGCAATCTGATGCCGTTAATTAATCATGTTCGGCAGGAATTAGAGACACTTGCCCACCAACGTCAGCTATTACAGGCTGATTTTGCGGCAGCACCCCAATTACTCGCGCAATTGACTCAATTAAATCGCGACTCGATCGCGGCTGAAGCCGAAAGTCAGACTAAGATTAGGCACGATCTGCCCATGAGTGTGCCATTACCCGCCGAAGAACTAACCGAATTAGAGCGATGGCTGGCGCGGTTGGTTGTCAAGTTTGAGTCGGGGCTAATTCTCCCCGTGCGGGTGGGTTTGAATAATTGGCTGGCTAAAGTTCGCGCTTACACCCAATTATCTGAATCGGCACTGGTTGCCAATCGCTTGCCGCTAGATACCCGTCAGGAGTTGCGGGGGAGATTGGATGCGCTCACAGCTAAGGCTGTAGCCAAGAGTAAGGTCGAAGACTCGCTGTTGACAGATTTGGGTGCCCAAGCCAAGCAAGTGCTCTACGCTAGTCCTACAGACCTCACTCTGGCGATCGAGTTGGTGCGCGAGTACGATCGACGGTTGCAGCAACTATTAGCGTGTTAATTTTCTTGGCGATCGAGAATTTGGTAATTAGCGATCGTGCTATAGCTAGTTAGATATGAACTGCTGTCTCTGGCTCGGTGCTCTCGATCGATTGGCGATCGAGTTGGAAAATTACGATCGGGTAATGCGAGCATCGGTAGATCTTAAAAATTGTTTAAGTTGAGATTTTATTTTAATCATGACTACATTTGAATCGGTTAATCCACCAAAATCTAAGCTCTGGCTGGCCGCAATCAAACCGCCAATGTACACGGTGGCAATTATCCCGATTACTGTTGGTTCGGCAGTAGCTTATTTCCAAAATCGATTGGCATTATCGCCATTGGATGCGAGTTTCGATCTGCATATTTTTTGGACATTTATATTGTCGGCGATCGCAATTATTGCCTGGTTAAATATTAGCAATGATGTCTATGACAGCGATACCGGAATCGATATTAATAAAGCTGAATCGGTTGTAAATCTGACTGGCAATCGTAACTTAATGTTTTGGTTGGGCAACTTATTTTTAGCATCCGGTTTGGTCGGGATTGCGACAATTTCTTGGTGGCAACAAGACTTGACAGTTGTTGGTTTGGTGTTGCTCAGTTGCTTTCTGGGATATACCTACCAAGGGCCACCATTCCGGTTGGGATACCAAGGCTTAGGCGAAATCATTTGTACGATTTGTTTTGGGCCATTGGCGGTAAGTGCGGCTTATTATAGCCAAACTCAGAGTTGGTCGATCGCTAATTTGACCGCTTCACTAATTATTGGGATTTCAACTAGTCTGATTTTATTTTGCTCTCATTTTCATCAAGTCAAAGACGATTTGGCGGCGGGCAAGCTGTCGCCGATCGTCAGAATGGGTACAAAAATGGGTGCGACGGTATTGTTCTGGGGTACGGCAAGTATTTATCTACTGACAGTAATTGGTATCGTCAGTGGGTTATTTCCGGTGGCAACACTGCTAATATTTTTGAGCTTACCATTGGCTATTAAGTTGACTAAGTTCGTCCGCGAATATCATGCGATTCCCGAACGGATTCGGACTTGCAAATATCTAGCCGTCCGACTGCACTTTGTCAGTGGATTGTTATTAGCTTTAGGCTTTTGTGTATCTCTCTAATTAGATCCGATCGATATGTATAGTAATCTCAAATTGCAGCAACCAGATTGGTCGAGCGAGATCGAGCGAGTCAAACAAAGATTCGATCGAGAGTATAAACAAGAGGCATTCGATTTACCCGCAGAAGTAGAAGCGATGCCCATCTTTCGGGATTGGATCGGGCACAATCTCGCAGCAAAAATTACTTCGCCATTCTGGGAATTAGCTGGATTTCAGAAGAATCATCGTTGTTTAGATATCGGCTGCGGTGTTAGCTTTTTGATCTACAATTGGCGCGAGTGGGAAACATATTTCTACGGTCAAGAAGTTAGCACTGTCGCTCGCGCCGCGCTCAATTCACGCGGTTCGCAGCTAAATTCCAAATTATTTAAAGGCGTCCAAGCCGGAGCTGCGCATCAATTGCAGTACGAGAACGATACATTCGATCGGGCGATCGCGACCGGATTTAGTTGTTATTATCCGCCTGAATATTGGAAATTAGTGCTGCAAGAAGTCAAACGGGTATTGAAACCAAATGGCGTATTTATTTTTGATGCGATCGATCCAGATACCGAACTTGCCGAAAATTGGGCGATTTTAGAAACCTATCTGGGTGCTGAGGTATTTTTATCCTCACTGACCGAATTTACCGAATTAGTCAAAGAAGTTGGCGGTCGCGTGACATCGACTAAATCGGGTGAGTTATTTCAGATGTATCGCGTCAGTTTCTAGGCTTAAATTTAGTACCTAAAATTGAACCTTAATATACAACCATTTGGCAATGAGCTGCGGACAATTTTTGATAAACCATCGCCATGCAAAGATCTTAGCGACTGGTTTCGATCTTTTGCCAATAAATTTGGCGACCGCATTGAATGGACGAAAGCGGACTTTTCTATTAATTAAATTGACATAACCGATATCATACAAGCAATCGATGATTAATTTAATCGTCGCTTCTTCTCTTGCCATCAAGCCTGTGAGCAAAATCAGAATCTCGCGGACGCGATCTGCTTCGAGCTGACTGCGCGCAGATGTCGTAGCTAGGTTGGCAACGGGTTGACTGGGGACGGAAATAATTTTGTTCACGATCGGATTTAGATAATCGAGTTGGGGATCGGCAGATCGATCGGGATCGATCGCGTATCGGCTGGATTTTGGGAATAGATAGCCACAGTGATGTATAAACTATAGAACGTCTAGAGCATAGCTTAAACCCGGACTAGATTGGGATATCCAAAAATTCTGGTGTTTTAGTAAGGGAAAGGCAATTGATGGGAAAAATAGAGATGAGTTAGAGCTATTTCCATCGCTCTAGCAATAACTAACGGCAAAAGATCCAACATGGCAGCAAAAACATCTGTACAGAAGTTACATACTTATTTTAGTCACGGGCTGAAAATCATCGGCGATCGATCGATGGCGGCATTATTGCTAATCCTATTTTCACCGATCCTCCTAACAGTGGCAATCATTCTCCTGGTTCGCATGGGTAGCCCGATCGTGTTCACTCAAGCCCGTCCTGGTAAAAACAGCAAGATTTTTACGGTTTACAAATTCCGTACGATGACTAGTGATTGCGATGCTGAGGGCAAATTGCTCTCTGATGAGGAACGGTTGATTCCATTGGGACAGTTCTTACGCAAGGCTAGTCTCGATGAACTGCCGCAACTGTTTAATGTGTTGCTAGGCGATATGAGTTTTGTCGGCCCTCGGCCATTGTTGGTAAGATACCTAGAACGCTACAGTCCCGAACAAGCGCGTCGTCATGACTTACTCCCAGGGATTACCGGCTGGGCGCAGGTTAATGGTCGCAATGCCCTCACCTGGGATGAAAAATTTAGGCTCGATCTCTGGTATGTAGACAATTGGAGCCTCTGGTTGGACTTGAAGATTTTGTTGCTGACAGTCAAGAAAGTCTTCAAGCAAGAAGGTATCAGTCAGAGTAACGATACAGTCGGTATGTCTGAATTTATGGGTAATGATAAATCTTAGTCGAGATACCGACAAGTGCGATCGATTATTGCTGCCTTTTGATAATTATTCTAATCGTTTAAACTCTTGAGATAGTGCATCTTCCTGAGTGGTGTAAATAATATCTCGATCGGTAATGCGATGCTGTTTGGCAAATTGTCGAGCGTATGCTAGTTTCTCTGGAACCAGCTCATTTTGCTGTAATAAGTTTGCTTGTTGACTGCGAAGATGATTGCGCTTGCGGACTTGGCGATCCTGCCCTTTGACCCAAACATAGCGACAGGCGGGAATGATGACTAGTCCCGCCCCATATAGAGCCAGAATAACCAGCGCGCCGCCAACCCAAATACCTGCTAAACCTTTTAACAGTACAGACAGCACACCGATCCCAACGAGATTGGCTGTAAATAGAGCGATCGACCAGTTAGTCTGTTCTGGTGTCGCTTTGGTAAATTTCCACTTACGTTCGCGTAAAGCTTTTGGCACCCGACTCGATCGATCGGGGGCATCTTTTAAAGTAGTTTGGAGATCGGGGAAATGATAAACTAATCCGCCGGTCGGACTGACTTCGGGAATCCCGTTAAACTTCGTTAATACTGGCAACATATAGTTTTCATATTCTCGATCGTATCCTTGCCCTAGATCGTCTAAGTATGGGGCAATTTGCTCGGCGATTGCCACGCCACGCTGACGGTGAATGAGATTGCCGATATAACTCCAGCGTCGCTGTTCGAGATCGGCATTGGGGTTGCCATCACCAAATAACACCGAGAATACTGCTTCTAAAAAATTCACCGGCTTGCGTTGGGTTTTGGCACGAATCGGTTCGAGTTGGGAAGTAGTCATTGCGGTCGGTAATGTATTTGCACTGTTACTCCCACCCCAATCAAAAATCCCCAATACACAATTATCATCGCCACAGTCGCCACCACCCTCACTACTGAAGATCGCGGATAGGGCGATCGCTAAGATGGTGAGATAGACGATACTAATTGAGGTAACTAAACATATCCCAAAGGAAATTTTGACTAGATAAAATCCTGCCGCTGAGAATCGATCGACCCAAGCCTTAAGTTGCAGCTTGATAGATTTACGCAGTAAAATCTGCCGAAAATCTGGAGCTAAAACATAAATTACTTCGCCAGTATCCGTAACTTGGAGATGTCCTCCAGTTTGATTTGCCAAAGCCAGCAATCCCGAACGTGCAACTTCGAGGTGCATCCCCGTCTGGCTTGCCACATCCCCACTCGTTACTCGATAACCGAGCTGTTCTACCGCCGTCATTAATTGAGGATTGGCATTCATCATACTCGTTCCTAAATATATCCACTCCGTCCCTACTCGCGATCGATGCAATCCTAGAATGTTAGCGATGATGTGAGTTGCGCTCGCTAATCAAATTCTAGCCAAATCTACCCGGTATTGACATATACACGAATCGATCGTCAATTTCCTCAATTCAAGCATGTGCTATTTACGCAGCCTAAATTTGAAAGTTTTACGTACTCCCAAAACTGCCACTGGCTAGGAGTGCCGTCCCATAAGCAGCTTCTTGATGCCGCGCAATTGAGATCGGGACAGGTAAATAGCGTTGCCGAATCTTTATCCAAGTGGGATTGTTCGCACCACCACCAGCCGTCTGCACTGATGTCAGTGGTGTTGCGCCCAATTCAGCTAAAAGTTGATAGCCACGAGCTTCAATTTTGGCGATGCCAGTAAGTAAACCATCTAAAAAATCTCTGTCTCGATCGGGTCGCGGTGTCAGTCGTGGTGCTAAATTAGGGTCATTAATCGGAAAGCGATCGCCTGGAGTAAGTAAGGGATAATAGTCGAGTTGGCTGGGTAGATCGGGATCGATCTCTTGACTCAATCTTACTAATTCAGCATCGCTGAAAAAATGGCGCAATACCGCACCCCCAGTATTTGAAGCCCCACCCACCAACCACAAATCGCCCCAGCGATGACTGTAAATGCCATAGCGGACGTCCTCAATTCGTGTCTGACTGAGGAGTTTAATTACTAATGTCGAACCCAGCGATGTCACCGCCGAGCCAGGAGTGCTGGCAGTGCTGGCAATAAAAGCAGCGATACTATCTGTCGTGCCAGCACATACGACACAATCAGCCGCCAAACCCAACTCTAGCGCAACGAGGGGTAATACTGTCCCAATTGGCGTACCAGGTGCCAAAACTTGCGGCAATAACGGGCGATAAGGGTGTCGATCGAGCCAATCGGGATAGTGCAAGGATTCGACGTCGTAGCCTAGTTTCAGGGCATTATGATAGTCACTGATGCCCAGTTTGCCATGCAGATGATAAGCCAACCAATCGGCTTGATGGAGAAAATACTGAGATCGATCGAGCCGCTGAGGTTGCGCCGCCAACCAGCATAACTTCGCAAGACTAGATGTGGCACTCAGCACTAGGTGTCCCGCTGGGACAAATGCGCTCAAACGATCCAATTCCGTTTTGCCGCGATCGTCGTTGTATAACATTGGTTCGCCAACAATCCGACCATCAGCATCGCAGCACAACACCGTTGAAGAAGTCCCATCGATCGCAATCCGGCTTACCCGTGACTTAACTTCCGGCGGGACTGCCCGAATCAGATCGAACAAAGCTTCTCGCCAAGTCCCCACCAACAGCTCTCTAGTTCCCCACCACAGCACGTTACGATCGGTATCGATCGCTACTAATCTTGCGCCAGATGTGCCAAAATCGATGCCGATAGAGACTGTCATATTTTTATTTTGTAGCCAGAGTTACATGTTTTGCTGGTCTAACAATGATACAAAATGTCAAGTTGGTGCAGCTCAAAATAGTATTGAAACACACATTCAGGAGTAGCTGAAATTGAAAAAGATCGTAGCAATTATCCGTCCTTTCAAACTGGATGAAGTCAAAATCGCCCTCGTCAACGCTGGTATCGTTGGAATGACGGTATCGGAAGTGAGGGGATTTGGCAGACAAAAAGGTCAAACCGAACGCTATCGCGGCTCGGAGTACACAGTAGAATTTCTTCAGAAACTCAAAGTCGAAGTCGTCATTGAAGATACCCAGGTAGACATGGTCGTCGATAAAATTATCGCTGCCGCTAGAACTGGTGAAATTGGTGATGGCAAAATTTTTGTCAGCCCAGTCGAACAAGTCATTCGGATTCGCACTGGCGAGAAAAACGTCGAAGCTGTATAAAGTTTCATCGATCGCCAGTCTAAATCTAGAGCTAGAGCATCGATCTTCAAGTCGTTCTATTTACACTTCAGCCGAGCATTCAACCTCGGCTTTTTAGTCTCAAAGCTCGATCGAAAGGTTAATAGCGATCGATTTTACCAATAAAATTTGACTAACTAGCTTCAACCTATTCAAATTCATCGATAGGTTACTTCAGAGTACAGTGATGATTAAAGAAAACACTATCAACTATTCACTATCCACCCCATTAACTATGTACGATTTAGATGTCTCCTGGGAAGATTATCATCACTCGATCGAGCAATTAGCTGAAAATATTTTTCAATCGCAATGGGAATTCGATCGAATTGTTTGTTTGGCCAGGGGCGGCATGAGAGTCGGGGATATTCTATCGCGGATCTTTAATAAACCTTTAGCAATTTTGGCGACCAGTTCCTACAGTGGCAAAGATGGACAAACACGCAGCCAACTAGCGATTGCCAATCAAATTACCATGACTGACAATCGGATGGGCAAGCGCGTACTCCTAGTTGATGACTTAGTAGATTCTGGCGTTACACTCCAACAAACTACGATCTGGCTGCGCGATCTCTATCCAGAAATTGAGGAGCTAAAAACAGCAGTAATCTGGTACAAAGCTTGCTCGAAATATATACCAGAATATTACGTGAGTTATCTCCCTAATAATCCCTGGATTCATCAACCCTTCGAGAAATACGATCGCTATAAGCTATCGACTGCCGCACGTAATTGTCCGTGATTTTGCGCAAGAATTGCCTCCGCCTGAGATCGATCGACTTGAGTCCAATGCATTAATAATGCAACTTTTACCGAGCGACCGCTAGCTTCGAGCAAATCACTAGCCGCACCGCGTTCTAATTGCGTCAGATCTTGAATCATCTGCAATGCTCGATCGAGTAACTTAGTATTCGTCACCGCTACATCTACCATCCGATTGCCATAGACTTTACCCAATTTTACCATCGACCCAGTTGAGAGAATATTCAAAGCCATCTTTGTTACCGTGCCCGATTTAAGCCGCGTCGAACCCGACAAAATCTCTGGGCCGACTGGCAAGCGAATATCGATATCGGCAATGCTAGCAACTTGGTTTGCAGGTACGCAGGCAATAAAAACAGTCTTGGCACCACGTTGTTTGGCAGACTCGATCGCCCCATGTACGTATGGCGTTGTCCCACCAGCCGTAATCCCGACGACCACATCATGCTTGCCAATATTGTTATCCACCATCGCCTGTGCGCCATCGCTAGCAATGTCTTCCAATCCTTCCGAACTCTTCACCAAGGCACCCGCACCACCCGCGAGAATTCCTTGCACTAGCTCTGGCGGCGTACAAAAAGTAGGCGGACATTCCGCCGCATCCAGCACCCCCAAACGGCCACTAGTACCCGCACCGATATAAAATAAACGTCCGCCTTGACGCAGCGAGTCAGCAATAGTATCGATCGCGGCAGCTAATTCCGTTCTCGCACCCGCGATCGCGTTGAGCGTATTCACATCTTCTTTGTTGAATAAATCCACCAATTCCAGCGTACTGAGTCGATCTAGATTGGCACTATTGACATTTACCTGTTCGGTTAAGAGATGTCCGCGTGTATTCAGGTTTTCTGTCGTCATCGTTTCAATTAATTATGATGGGGTGTTGGTCTGAACTAGTGCGACCTACTGTATCGATCGCAGTAATATTGGCTGCGATCGCTCATACAGCCAACATTATTGCACGACATCAACAACCGTCATCAATGAGCCGATCGGCTACCCAGTCTCTCTACCGTTCTATTAAAAATAAAAGAAATTGGTAGAGACTCCTCGTCAATGAGTACTAACTCTCATCCTCTTGTGACGTTTCTGCCAGCAGACTAGCCCCAACAGACTGCTGCCGCCGTTGCCGAAGCAGATAGTAGATACCACCAGCCCCAATCGCGATGAATGGCGTAAAAGGTAACAACCATAGCAATCCTAGTGCCAGATTTGTCCCCAAACTCCCCGCTGCATGCGTGGAATTCTTCCAAGTTTCCTGGACTTGTACCCCAAAGGCTTCACTAGTTGGCGTCGCCGATTGAGTTTCCTCAACCTTCAAATTAATCGTTGAATATGCCACCTGCTGACGCAGATTTTTCACCGTTGCATCCAACTGTTCGATTTGTTCGCGGATTGATGATAGCTCCTTGGAAACTGCCAAGATATCCTTGACCGAACCCGATCGATCCATAATCTTTCGCGTCAAATCCTCCTGCTGCCGCAGATTCTTCAACCGTGCATCTGTATCAACAAGTTGCTGAGTCACATCCTCAGATTTAATACCTTGACTCTCAACTCGACCCAGTTTGACGATTTCCGCTAAAGTTCCATCCAGCGACGCGCTAGGCACTTTTAACACCAGGGTAGCTTGACGATGCTCGCCACTTCCTTGGGGTCGATCGTCCTGAAAATTGTAGATGTCGCCTTGCTTGCTCTGCACGATCTGACGGAGTTGCACCATCATTTTATCGATCGACTCCAACCGCAACGATAGCTCGGCCATTTTAACTAACTGAGGCTTTTGGGTAGTTGTCGGTGTCGCTAATTTAGCCTCTTTGTTCCCCACCTTCTCTCCAGACCCAGCATCAGCAACAACTCGATCGACTTTAGTATCCGCCGATGACTGGGGTGCCGTAGCTGCCGAGCCAGAAACATTATCAGCTATTGGCGCACTGCCGCAGCTATTTAAGGTCATACTTCCACACAGCAAAAAACTGCCGATCGCTATCGATCGCCAGCCCAACCAGCATAAATTATTCATTATCCTTACACTCCACAATCTTTTTTAGCCGCCATTCTTGAGGCTAATACAAGCAGAAAGGGCGTAATTACGATCGTTTTGGCAAAATATCGGTGTTTTTACTTAAAAATTTCTAAACCTTTTTTCAAGAAACCAGGCATAAAAGACTTGCGAAAGCACTGAAAGCTATATTCTTGTAGCGACACAACGGTTTTGACAAAACAGTTGACAAAGCCATTGCATCAAGGTATATTAGTAAAGCGGTGAAGAGAGGACAGCAAAGCGCAGCCGACGCAAGTCGCTCGTAGAGCCAATCTCAACGCCTTGAACCTAGACAACTATATAGTTTGAAAGCCTATTAAACCTCGTTAATTTCGTTAACACGATT
>NZ_JANPGM010000467.1:0-2485 GCF_031423935.1 Chamaesiphon sp. VAR_69_metabat_338 | reverse complement strand
TAAATCGCCTAATGGGTCTAGTCCGTTGCCAGTTCGACAGCCGATCCTGGCGGCATCCGAAGAGTTGGACTTACAAAAAAAGGTCGATCGCTTGATTGCCGATCGATACACGCCGGTGGATAGCTGCTGGGAGTAAAGGCAAAAGTGGACAGACTTGCCGTGGGATTCTTGGCATAAATCCGCTGCTTTTTTTCGACAACGGCAAACAAATCTGTATATTTGCCCGTACTTTCGGAGGTACCGAGTAAGAGAAAACCCGTGACATTGAGACTGTAATGAAAAATGGGGATAATCCGCTCCTGGAGCGAGCTGTCGAGATAAATTAGCACGTTCCGACAGCTAATCAGATCGACATTGGAAAATGGCGGATCGCTCACCAGATCCTGACGGGCAAATACACACAGTTCCCGCACCGCCTTGCTAATCCGATAACCACCCTCAATTTTACAAAAGAAGCGGTGTCGCCGCTCTGGTGAAACGTTGGCCATCTGCGCCTCAGTGTAAATCCCCGCTCTGGCGCGCTCGATCGATAGCTCGCTAACATCGGTCGCAAAAATCTGAATCGGTAGTTGTGGGACTCGATCGGTTAAAAATTCCAGCAGGCTAATCGCGATCGAATACACCTCCTCCCCCGTCGAACACCCTGCTACCCAAACCCGAATTGGTAACTCTGCTGACTTATGTTGGACGATCGTTTCAAAAACGTGCGTCTGGAGCAATTTAAACGCATCAGGATCGCGGAAAAAGCTAGTGACATGGATTAAAATCTCTTCATACAGTGCCTTGACTTCCGCCGGGTTCGCGGCCAAATACGCGGCATAATCCGCCAACTGTTCGAGCTTGCATAGCAACATGCGCCGATGAATGCGCCGATCGATTGTTTTAGGCTTGTAATGACTAAAATCGATGCTAGTACTCGATCTAAGGAGCGCGAAAATCGTCGCCAACGCCGATGGGGCTGTCACCGATTCATCAGCCGCGATCGGTGACTGATGTCTAGACCAAATATGGCTGCGACTGAAATTTACCAATTCTTCAGCAATCTGTTCCGGCGACAACACAAAATCGACATCCCCCGTCGCCACAGCAGCATTAGGCATACTATCAAATTTTGCCGTATCCTCACGCTGAGCGAACGTCACTCCACCCACCTCCTTAATCGCCCTTAAACCCTCGGCACCATCACCATCGCCGCCTGACAATACCACGGCAATCGCGTCTTGCCCGCGCTCGGCGGCCAGAGAATTAAAGAAGGTATCTCCAGGCATGTATTTACCAAGAATCTTCTCCCGCGCCGATAGTTGCAGTACGCCGCCTGAGATTCTCATCTGCGTGTTCGGTGGAATCACATACACTCGATCTGGCTCGACAACTGTCCCTTGCCGCGCCTCGCAGACGCTCATTTTGGTCGTTCTGGCGAGAATCTCTGTCAAGAGACTCGCTCGATCGGGTGACAAATGCTGGATCAGCACAAATGCCATGCCAGTATCGCTCGACAGATGGCTCAGTAGTTGCATAAAAGCCTCCAATCCCCCAGCAGAAGCAGCAACACCGACGATCGGAAAATCGATCTCTGCGGCGTCGCCACCAGGCAACAGCAGCGGCTGGTCATCCGTCGGCTCGGCCTCGTTCGCGGCAGGAACCGCCACAGCACGCGCTGTTTCCGCAATTTCACGATCGGAGCTGCTACTGGGTGGCTCCGATGCTGATGGCACGGCAGAGAGCCGATCGCGATGAGATGCCCGTGTTGCTCGATCGACAGAAAATTCGGAAGTCATGGCATCAACCCACGTTTTGGTGGCAACTTAAGGACTTGACATTAATGGATCGAATTTAGATTTTAGATTTGTCTGATGAATGAAAATAAATCATTAATGTCAATTTATACCTATTAAATTGCTACGACCGCCTCAGCGGTATGGTGCGAGACTTGGTGACGCATAATCTCTCCAGATCTGCTGCTATTGGCCGATCGCGATTGCATCCGCCGCCAAACTTTTGGTTAGTTCGCAAATAGTTCGCCTTGGCACCAGTACTTTAAAAAATCTCAGTTCTCAGATGGCGATCTTTCGCAGTTGCCATCGCAGATTCGATCTGTTTGATCTCAAGTTAGTTGCGGTCTGTTAAGTCTTACCGATTCTGACGGAAACACTCGATCGCCGACGCTCGGATAAGTACTGCCCGCTGGCTCAACTCAAACCTCACAGCCATTTGGCAATGACTTAATGACATACAAGAGACTGTTTGGAGACGTTTGAAAAGTATAGATTAGTATTCGTAAACCCTAGAAGATCCCCCCTAACCCCCCTTAAAAAGCTACCGTGTATACACAAGTCGGTTGGACTTCGTTTTGAGATCTGAATCCCCCAAACCCCCTTAAAAAGGGGGCTAAGATCGGATTCAAAGTCCCCCTTTTTAAGGGGGATTTAGGGGGATTCAGATCTACGCTTGTTACAAATAGGACTTTCCAAACATCCTCTTAAAA
>NZ_JANPGM010000466.1:0-12958 GCF_031423935.1 Chamaesiphon sp. VAR_69_metabat_338 | reverse complement strand
CGCTTTTTGATTAGTCTGCGTAGCGACGCGCGCTCGTCGGGTGTCCCGACGGTTTAGCGCGTCAAGACAGGCAGACTTTGCATCACAAGCAGCGATTTCAATCGCTATATCGCTTTGGCGATTGCTACAAAACTAGCATCTTATTTAATTGCGATAGTTAGGATCGATCCAGCAACGCGGTAAATCCTCACCGGAAGCAAAAGTCAGATCTTGCTTGGCAAAAACTTGGGGATCTTGTTCTTCTTGACCTTCTTGAATTCGCCCTTCAATCTCATTTCTGAGCGGATTGAAGAGAGTTTCGAGATCTTCGATCTCGATCTGGCTGGCGGAACTTTTGTCTTGAAGTAGCATGTTAAGCATCTTAAATTAGCCAATAGAGAATAGGGTAAGATCCGATCGAACTTGACTGGCTGCTAGATTGGGCGGCGATCGAAACGGGCAATGTGTTGGCGTAAATCGCTAATCGCCGTTTGAATATCGATCGGTTGCCAGTGCTGCGGACAATTTTGCTGTTGATATTTGGTGACGTACTCACTGAGTCGGCCAAACGTAGGCGATCGATCGCATGCGGCTAGCAGCCAGTTGTGAGACACGCCTAGTCTGGTCGCCAATTGTGCTAGCTCCTGGTGAGAAACCTGGTAGCCCGCCCACAGCTTATGCCAGAGCTGGCGGAGCTTGCGCCGCGACCCCAACCGCGCGACGATGGCAGTGGCTGGCTCGACTTCCATGACTGTCCCGATCGACAGCTGCGTCCATTTGCTCAATTGATTGGCAAGCCCAACGGGGGAGCGTCCGGCGGCTCTAGCCGATGTCGTGACGCGGACGAGCGGACTATGCCGAAACCGCGCATCGACCCGCACTAATGCCTGATAAAAAGCTTCGTCCTCAGGCGTGCGGACTGGTGGCAGCCCCCCAGCTTTGGCATACATTTCGACAGTGACAGCGAGGCTAGCACCATAGTGCTGAAAGTGACGCGGCAACGGATCGTGGGGATCGGGGTCGAGATGAGACTCCACTTGAGCGATCGACGATCGATACCCAACCTCCTGCAAAAACCACGTTCGCGCCTGTGGCGGTAACTTATGACGGCTGTGGCGATCGGTCAAAATCCGGCCACCGACAGCATCGACGCCGCTATTTATCTCGTGAATGGTGGCGGCGACCCAGGTATTAGCGACCTTGGTATCCCCATCTGTCGAAGCAATTATGCCCCGCCTGCGCCCCAAGCTCATCAGGCGGCGGTACGCCTCATCCATCAACAACTTGCGCACGTAGCCGATATAGGCTTTAGCAGGGGGCAGGTGTAGCTCGGCGACGTGTAGTACCAACTGAGGATGCGCCGTGGCAAACTGCCGCGCGATCGCGGCAGATCGATCGGTGCAATTATTCGCCAAGACAATAATCTCGTACCGACGGCAGTCGAGTGGCCGACCGTGAAGATCGGTTTGGGTTGCTAGTGCCGTCAGTGTCTCTCTCAAGTTTTGCGCTTCATCCTTAACCGGCACGATCGCGCTCAATTCGCATTCCGGTAAGGGTGGTGCCGCAATTAATAACTGACGATCGCGGCAATCGCCAACAGTTTGAAGCATCATGTTTTCTAACGATCTCTATGCTGGTTTAGCTATTTTTCCGAACGGTATCTTTAAGATCGTTAGCTCGATCTTCTGCTCTTCGCTGAGTATTTTCGAGCGATGATTTGACATCTTCTTTGAAGGTTTTAGTATTTTCTTTGAGGTTGCCATAGCCTCTTTTTGTCCCTTTCGCTACGTCATCGGCAGTTTCTTTGGCCGAGCGGGTAACTTGTTTGGAGGTATCTTCAATCCGTTCGGGCAGACCCTTTTCATCTAATTGTTTGCCAAGTTGTTTGAAAGGATTGGTGACATCGCGTTGGAGCTTGTCGGTTTTATCGATTAAGCGATCGGCTTTAGCTTTGGCTTCGGACTTGTCCATCCGGGGATCGACGTCGCTATAGTTATTCATTCCACCTTCAGCCGGCTGAACCCGATCGTACAATTCAGTCACCTTGCCCGGAGGTGGATTGTTAGAATTGGTGAGCGGATCTACTTTTGCCGTCGAGTTTGGACTGGAATTCGTACCGTTACATGCAGTGGTAGTAACTAACAAGATGACCGCGAAAAAACTCAAAGTCACTCTCGCGAGCGATTTAAGTTTCACAGACAGATTTAGCTTATTTAGCGATCGAACTAAATTAATCATTGCTCTTTAAATTCATACTTAGTACGTAGCTATAGTAGCCATTTCTAATCAAGAGTTTCCAGCCTCTAAAGACAGACTCCGATCGACCAAAAGATAGATCTGCATACAAAAATAGGCAACGATAATCGCTAAATTATCGTTACCTATGACTAGATTTTGGCTTTTGTCGCTCGCGCAAACTTGAATTATCGAGATTCCGTACCTTGGTTGGGCGAACCTTCTACATAAGTACTGTCTACCGCTGCCGATTCTGGCTCTGAGCCTGGTGTGACATTCGATTCCATCGCGCCCGAACCCGTGCGGCGGGTGGCTGGCTCGATCGTGGTTTGTTTGCCACCAGATGCGGCGGTAGATTTAGATTTTTTGGTGGGTGCGGCTGTCTCTTGCAGTTCGTGCAATCCAAAGTTATTGGTATTGACGCCAGCATAATTTACTTTCTCAAACCGCACGATGATGGGGTATTTGATGCCGCTCTTATCCATCGCAGCAACTACGCCCTCTTCGCGAAACCAGTAAGATTCTGGTCTGAGTATCCGCACTTTAGAACCACGTTCGATCGTCATGAGATTGTCCTCGTTAATATTCAGATCTAGATCTCTAGTTTTAAGCTGTGGCAATGTTAGCAAATAGCTAGGCGATCGCGTATCTACCTTTTGGTAGATCGACAGGATGTAACTAGTAGTAAATGCACAGATTTAAGGGTGCGCCTTGTGGGTACCCTCTGGCTGGGGTTAATGTCAGTAAGATGTAGGTTGGGTTGAGCCTCGAAACCCAACACACTCACAGATCGCTTGTATTGATGTTGGGTTTCACATTCGTTCTACCCAACCTACAGATCTGGGTTTCTACAGACAGATCTGTAGGGGTACCCCTCGTGGGTACCCTCCGCCTGGGGTTAGTGACAGTACTTCTCCACGCACCGGACAAACATCTCCACCCCAGTAGCCAGAGCGGTTTCGTCGAAGTCAAAGCGGGGGTGGTGATGGGGATAGGCGAGCGCGAGATCGGGGTTGGCCGAACCGACAAAGAAATAACACCCAGGGACTTGCTGCAAGAAGAAAGACATATCCTCACCACCCATCGTTTGACACTCCGGCACCACACCCAGTGGTGTTTCGACCAAATCTGTCGCTACAGATCTGACCAGTTCGGTCATCTGGGGATCGTTGACTAAGGGTGGATAAAATTTAATGTAGTCCAACTGATAAGTTGCCCCCTGACTGGCACAGATCCCCGCGACGATTGCTTCGATCCGGTGGTGAAAAAAGTCGGCCAGATTGGGATTGAAGTAGCGCACGGTGCCCGCTAAACTGGCCGTATCGGCAATTACATTGCGCGCCGTCCCCGCATGAAATTCCCCGACGGTAACTACCGCCGAATCGATCGGATTGACATTCCGCGAGACGATCGTTTGCAACGCACTCACAATTTGACTGGCAACGACGATCGAATCGACTGTTTGGTGCGGCATCGCGCCGTGTCCGCCTTTGCCTTGGATCTTCAGCGTAAACCTTTCTACGGCTGCCATCAATGCCCCACTGCGCACCCCAATCGTGCCCAATGGCAAGTTATTCCACAGATGCAGGCCGATAATCGCATCGACAGCGGGGTTACTGAGCACGCCAGCCTCAATCATCGGCTTGGCTCCACCCGGCCCCTCCTCGGCGGGCTGGAAGATAAATTTGACCGTACCCGCAAAATCATCTTGATGCTCCGATAGATAGTGAGCCGTCATCAAGGCGATTGCCACATGTCCATCGTGCCCGCAGGCGTGCATCACCCCATCGTGCTGGGACTTGTAGGGGACATCATTGGCTTCTTGAATCGGCAGTGCATCCATATCCGCCCGAATTGCCAGCGTCTTCGGACGCAGACTCGTTTTGCGCCCCTGAATTATCGCGACAATCCCCGTTTGGGCGATCCCCGTTTGATGGGAAATCCCCCACTCTGTGAGCTTTTTGGCGATCGCCGCTGCCGTCAATTGTTCTTTAAATCCCAGCTCGGGTTGTTGGTGGAGTTGCCGCCGCAGGGCGACGATTTGGGGCTGCAAAGCTTGGATACTCGATCGAATCTTGTCGGGATGAATGGGTTGAGTGGGCGCGTTGGTGGCAAACATGTGATGTGGGGATGAGTGAATCGATTTTCGATCTCGATCTCAATTGAGCCGATTACCTCGATTTTAACTCTGCACCTAGTTAGTTAGCCAAATCTGGCCAGATCGCACAGATTTTGGCTATAATTAACGAAAGCAGATCGGCTGTCCGTTCGCGAACGGCGTAAAATAGCTGCGAAAAACAGAGTTTTTAGCCACTTTGGCGCGACTAAACCAAAATATTTGAAGATCTCATGTACTTATACAGTTGGCATCGATTTAGAATCTAGCAAGTAATAATGCCCCGTGGCGGGCAGTAGATCGGTCGATGCTTACTCACTTTTCAAGATTTAAATTACTTAAGATTCGATCGATTGTCTCGCGCTTAAGCGATCGCGCGATTGACACGATCGGCAGTAATTAAAGCGGGTAAGCTGCGAACTCCAAATCCGATCCCCTGCGGCCATCAAACTAAACAGAGCATCGCTTCATCAGCATCTAAAATCACACTAGCTCGACATATTTACTCATGCAAAATCAAACCTCAGATCGGGATATCCAGAGCCTTGAAAATATCATGGATGCGAATATTCTCGGCGATGCGAATATCAACTACTCAAAAATCTTGATCACGCCCAAAGAGCTTAAGGAAAAATTACCCCTATCGCCAGAGTTAGAACAACGCATTGTTGAGTATCGCAAACAGATTCAAAAAATCTTGGATTTTCAAGACAATCGTAAATTCATAGTCGTCGGCCCCTGTTCGATTCATGATGTTAAAGCCGCCGAAGAATACGCTTACAAACTCAAAGATTTAGCCGATCGCGTTAAAGATAAATTCCTCCTCATCATGCGAGCTTATTTTGAGAAACCCCGCACCACCGTTGGCTGGAAAGGATTGATTAACGACCCAGATATGAATGAGTCTTTCGATGTCGAAAAAGGCTTATATACTGGCAGGAATTTGCTCCTGAAAATAACCGAAATCGGCTTACCCACAGCGACAGAAGCCCTCGACCCGATCGTCCCTCAATACCTCGACGAATTGATTTCCTGGGCAGCTATTGGTGCCCGTACCACCGAATCCCAAACCCACCGCGAGATGGCTAGCGGCCTGTCGATGCCTGTCGGTTTCAAGAATGGTACCGATGGCAGCGTTAAAGTCGCTTTGAACGCGCTTCAATCGGCTCAACAACCCCACCATTTCCTGGGGATCGATAAGCAGGGAAAAGTCAGCGTTTTTCAAACCCGAGGCAATGCTTACGGACACATCATCTTACGCGGTGGCGAAGGCAAACCTAATTACGATCCCGTCAGCGTGCAAGCCGCCGAAACCGAACTCAAAAAAGCGAATTTACTAACACGCATCGTCGTCGATTGCAGCCACGGTAATTCTAATAAAGATTATCGCCTCCAACCGATCGTCTTTGAGAGCACGATCCAACAAATCGTCAACGGCAATACCTCAATGGTGGGAATGATGTTGGAGTCCAATCTCCATGAAGGCGGACAATCGATTCCAGACGATCTCTCGCAGCTCAAATACGGCGTTTCTGTAACGGACAAGTGTATCAATTGGGCAGATACCGAACGAATTATTCTATCAGCATTCGATCGACTATAAATTCAGTAAACTTAGATCTTGGCTGGGATTAGATCCCCGACTTCTTTGAGAAGTCGGGGATCTGTCGTTAATGGTATAACTGCCGAGATGCAACAGCGCACTCAGTGTTTCCACTGATTGAAAACGTATGCATTATTTGTTACATTGAGAGTTGCATTGGTAGTCCATCTCAAGCTGCAAAACTTTAACTTTTTATGACTGGTGCGGCGATCGCGATTTCTATAGGTCTGTGTCTATTGTTCTTCGCTTGGCAACAACGCCGCCACAGACAAATTGGTGGTAAAAGAAATCCGATCGAGCGACAATATCGACCGCAGCATCCGCAATTAGAGCGCAAATTATTAAAATTATTAGGCGGTAATCGGAAGACCGCCGAGCGGCTGATTCAGCAATCTCGACTCAGAAATCCCGATCGGTCGGCAGATTGGCACTGGGAAAAGGTTATCTACGATCTCGAACGCGATCGATGGCGATAGTCACCAGGAAGCAGGGAATACTATTAAGTAGATAATTATATTTATCTACTACAAATAATGAAGTATTTTAGCTACAGCAAATGGAATATATACCTGGAATTATCGCTTATTTTACTGGTGCATATCTGTGCTGTGTGAGTAGAGTCTTTATCTGGACGATTGCATCGCATTGGTCGAAAATTTGGGTAGCTGATGCCAGTCAAGCTGATAGCCAAGTGCTGTCATTAGCTGTAGTAATTACGCTATTGCTGACGATTGGATTCGCCGTGTTTGTGTGGTCGATCGCCAATCATATTAATTACAAATTTACCGAAAAAGGTTTTCTCGCGAATGGTACCGCTGGGTTGGCAATTGCTTTAGCTGTGAGCCAAAATGACTGGTTGACAGAAATAGCCAAAAGCACGACTTACGCTAGTTAGCTCGGCACGCTCTCTTGAAAAGGTGTTCGACTTGCGGCGTTTTTATTCGGGGGGAACCCCCGAATAAGAAAACGACAAGACAGCGGAGTGTGCCTTTGTGGGTTCCCCATCCGTAACCCATACCCAAGCGGGGAAAACCCCAAGATCGCACTTTTTGCGCCCCCCTCCCTCTTCTAGCTGTTCGTACTTCGATCTAGCAACGCCTATTTTTTTTCTAAGTGAGCGCGTAACTGACTGCTGGCAACATCGATACAAGTGACGACGATGAGTAAGACCAACATCATCGTCGTCGCTTTATTGTATTCAAATCCGCGAATGTAGTTGACTAATTCAAACCCAATCCCGCCAGCTCCTACTACTCCCAATACAGAAGCGGCGCGAATATTATATTCAAACATGTATAGTGTATAACCCCACAACAGCGGCAACACCTGGGGCATAACTCCATATTGGGCAATTTGAAACCAGGATGCACCACTAACTTGCAGTGCTTCTAGTGCATAACGATCGACAGACTCGATCGCGGTTTGGTAAAATTTGCCCAGATAACCGATCGTATAAATACCCAATGCCAGAGTGCCTGCTGGCGCGCCCAATCCAGTCGCAGCGACAAATATTAAGCCGAGAATAATTGACGGGATCGATCGAACGGCGTTCTGGATAAAGTTGGCACACCCACGCACCCACCACGGTACTAAATTATTGGCGGATAAGATTGCGATCGGTAGTGAAATTATCGCGCCGATTGTCGTGCCCCACAACGACATCTGAATTGTCTCTAATAATCTCGCCCACGCCACATCAAGAATCGAGAGATCGGGCGGAAATAACCGCGAAATAAAATCGACAATATTAGCACCACTATCTTTTAAAGCTTGGAGATCGACTTGTAAACCATTCCACGCCCAACTATAGACAATAATAATCGTGAGGAAAATAAATATTTTAACGATCGCGGTTGGGATGGTGCCACTCCAGTACTTAGCTTTCAATTAATTGCTCGAATTTTGCGCTGAGATTTTGACTGCTCCCATGATAGACTACTCGACCTCGATCGACAACAATCGCAGTCTGGGCATAAGTACTCGCCAATCCTAAATCGTGCAAAACAGTGACAACTGTCATCCCTTCTTGATGGAGATGAGCCAGAGTTTTCATCACCTGTTGAATGGCAATAATATCTAAACCCGTTACGGGTTCGTCGGCTAACAAAATTTGCGGCGATCGCATTAACGCCCGCGCAATTGCTACTCGTTGCTGTTGTCCGCCACTCAGTTGGCGAGTCGGGCGATCCGCAAAGTCACTCATGCCCAATCGATCGAGCAATTCTAGAGCCGCACGCCGTTCTTGCTCCGGAAATCCCGTCAAGGTTTGCCATCCTGAAAATGCGCCTAATTTACCACACAGCACATTATCGATCGCGTGCAGTTGGGGAATTAAACCGCCCCCCTGAAATAACATCGCCAGCGGTTGCCGTGCCTGGGCGAGATTCCGTCGTGTCAGGGGAACATTATTAATGGTAATTTGCCCCGATTTAATGGGTAATAATCCCGCAATCGCTCTGAGCAAACTAGATTTCCCGGCACCATTCAAGCCCAGAATCGCGACAAATTCACCGCGTTTAATCTGACAGTCGATCCCATCCAAGATCGGTCTATTCCCAGTTTTAGCCTGACTCACCACTGACTGACAAACTATTGCCGGGGCAATCTCGATCTGGCTACTGATTTCACTCACTTAATTTTTACCGTACTCCAAAACTAGTAAACCTGTCATATCGATCGATTGTTAACTTACCAACCCTTAAGTGTTGCTTAGTTGACAATCGATCGACTCAAACCACTCAGTACTATCTTAAGGTTTCATCCCGGCTTGTTGAAGTGCAACTTTGGTTGGTTGCAAGTGTGCATCGCCATCAACTTCGATCAGTTTAGTGGAGTTGTAGAGGGCAGTAAGTAATTGATTGTTAGCAGGTTGATTTAGTTTCAGCATCGCCGCGATGAGCTTATTGCGATCGCTAGCGGACACATCATCATCGATCGAGATCCCGTGAGCGGGTACGCCAGCGATGCTGTATATTACGCGCAAATTACTAGCTTCAGCCGCCGTGATGTAAGGAGATCCCAACGCATACTCCGATACTGCCGCCACATCAGCTTGACCTTTTAATACTGCTTGGAGGGCTTTGTCATAGCTACCGCCATAGGTGACTTGTCCGAAGAAACCATTCAAGCGATCGCGATCGGGTACTAGTTTTTGTCGTACCAATTCCGCTACAGGGAAAATAAACCCCGATCCGGAAGTGGGCGACGTAAACGACATTTTCTTGCCTTGAAGTTGACTCAAAGTACCTTTGCCCTGTCCCGATTTGAGTGCGCTATTTTTAGGCACTACAAAAACTGATTTATAGGTATGCCCGCCAGAATAGTTCGATCGAACTTCTGCTAAATACAAACTAGCATTTGCTAGCTCTTTGGCTTTGAGTGCCGAACGACTGCCCAAGAAGGCGACATCAGCCCGATTGGCACGTAAGGCTTCTACCGCCGCCGTCTCATCGCCAAAGACTGCTTCGACTGGTTGTTGCAACTCTTTACTAAGAAATGTAGTCACAGCTTTAGCTTTTGTTTGCAAATCCGTCACCCCCGATCGCGTCGGGAAGACAATCTTGAGAGTTTGAGCTTGCGCGCTGGCTGGAGAGACATTGAGTGTTGTGACAATCGGCTGAACGATTTTGCTGATGTTTGCGGCTACTGCACCAGCTAAAACGATCGAGCCAATACCGAGACCAAGTTTAAATTGCTTATTCATCGATCGAGACTTATGCTTTAATTGAAAACTAACTTGTTGACATACTATCTCATTAGCTATCCAAATGTAAATCAATACGTGAGTAATTCTACTCAGGATCGCGAAGCCTCGCACCTAACGCCCAGGATTGCGTTAGGATAGGGTGTCTACCAATTTGATGCAGGCTTTATGGCGCGAGTGCCAACCCTCACTTACGATCGCGGCACCTTGCTGTTGCATCCACCCCCACGCGGTAGAGGCTGGATGGAGTATGCCACTTGGGACGATCGCGTGGAGAAGTTTCGGATTCCTGGCAACAACTACCGCCATCTCGTCGAAGTCCTCCAGCGCGAGCAGACAGATTTTATCGACAAAGCCAAAGCCTTTGCCACACTCGAACTAGATTCCCAGCTCAACCTCGAACCCTATCCCCATCAAGCCGCCGCCCTCCAAGCCTGGAAACGCGCTGGTAGACAAGGTGTAATCGTGTTGCCGACTGGTGCGGGCAAAACTTTAGTAGCACAGCTCGCAATGGCGGCTACCCCCCGCAGCACGTTGATTCTGGTACCGACGATCGATCTGATGCATCAGTGGTACGCGCAGTTATTGATAACTTTTCCAGGTACCGAAATTGGCTTACTGGGTGGCGGTTCGCGCGATCGAACGCCGATTTTGATTTCGACTTACGATAGTGCGGCAATTCAGATCGAATCTTTGGGCGATCTATATGGGCTATTAATCTGCGATGAATGCCATCATTTACCGACAGATTTTTATCGCGTCGTTGCTGAATATTCGATCGCGCCTTATCGTTTGGGATTGAGTGCTACACCCGAACGCAGCGACGGTAAACATCAAGATCTCGAACAATTATTAGGCAAAGAAGTCTATCGCCAAACCGCCGCCGATCTTGCAGGTTCGGCGTTAGCTCCCTATCGCGTCGAACAAATTGAAGTGAAATTAAGCGATGAAGAACTCAGCCGCTATCACAAACTAATTGAAGAGCGGGATATCTTCCTACGCAGTCAAAAAATCTCATTCGGCAGCATCGATGGCTGGCAAAAGTTTATCCGCGCTAGCTGTCGATCGACCGAAGGCAGACGGGCGATGTTAGCCCATCGCGAAGCCAAAGAAATCACCCTATCAACTAATGGTAAATTGCGAATTCTCGCTGAAATACTCGATCGCCACTATCCCGAATCGACATTAATTTTTACCAGCGATAACGCCACAGTTTACCGGATCGCTCAAAGCCTATTAATTCCCGCAATTACTCACCATACCCCCGTCAAAGAACGCCATCAAATTCTGACCCATTTTCGCGAAGGTACTTATAATGTTTTAGTCGCCTCCCAGGTATTAAATGAAGGCGTCGATGTCCCCGCTGCGAGTATTGCCGTAATTTTATCTGGTACGGCTTCACCGCGCGAATATATCCAAAGATTGGGACGAATTTTACGTAAAGGCAAGGCTGACAAACAGGCAGTTTTGTATGAGTTAATTAGTAAAGGCACGAGTGAAGAACGCGTCTCGGCGCGACGGCGCGGCGAAATGCCTGAAAACGATCGACAAACCCGATCGGAACCAGCAAAAGTAATTCAGCTACCAATTAGATATGGACAATCCGTCGATGTCGGTTTGAAGGTTGCTGAAGAAGATAACAATCCTCCACCGATCGATCCCGATGGTAAATTAAAATATTAGGCCGTAGGGTGTGTTATTGCGAAGCGTAACGCACCAACGCCAATGTAAATCTATATAGTCGATCTTTAATTTGACTATGAGGACAGCAAGAGATAAAATTCGATTGCGTAATAAATTCATCAGTTATTAACTAAACATGACTAAACAAATCATTCAAACCGATTTAGCACCAGCACCAGTAGGCCCTTATAATCAAGCGATCGTCGCCACTGGCAGAATGGTATTTGTATCTGGACAAATCGCGATCGATCCGGCTACTAATAAATTAGTTTATGATGGCGATGTTGCCAAGCAAACCGAGCAAGCACTGGCAAATATGGCAGCAATTTTGAAAGCAGCAGGTGCGACTTTTGAAGATGTTGTCAAGACGGGTGTCTATCTCAAAGATATGAATGATTTTGCCAAAGTCAATGCGATCTACGCTGGCTATTTTGATGAAGCCACCGCGCCAGCTCGTGCTTGTGTTGAAGTCGCGCGGCTACCCAAGGATGTGTTAGTCGAGATCGATTGTATTGCTGTGATTCGATAGTTTGAAATCAGTGACTTGCAATTTAAATTATGTTGAAAGCGGGAGCGACTTATTTTGAGTAATAATTGAGAATATTTATGCCAAAACCATCGTTAACGTTCACATGCATAAAAAGTATTTAATCTAGCAGAAAGAATGTTCGATCCAGTAAAGAATTTTATTAGAGAATCTTGGGAGTTTGCAGCAAAAAAAATACCCGATTCAGTAAAAAGAATAGCAAAAAAAACAGTACCAATAAAAAAGATACTTAATCAAGCAGCAACACCCAGTATAAATTGTTTGGGATTTATCGGTGTTCTTCTTATTTTGTACGGATTTTTTATAAGTAACGATCCAAAAACTCAATGGAGAATTCTAGAAGATACTGCTACTACTTGCTCCAACTATGCTACTTTAATCGGGACTGCTGTAACTGCTGCAAGTATTTACTTGCCACGGAACGATCGTCCACCAGAATCATTGAGTTTCTGGATAACTGCACCAGCCGTAATAGTAGCAGTACTTTTTACTTTCTCTTATGAGTGGAATGGTAATTCTATTCCTCCTCATGTAATCAACGGATTTTCAATTTTAGCTATAGCGGGAGCTTTAAATCGACTAGTAACTAAAAAACTATAAGTATCTGCCATCACATTAAATCGCCCATAACGATCCGCCATTCGTGCAATTGATAGGTGACACAATGGTTTTTGACAAGCGGATCGGCAGCGACGAGTTGTTCCGCTTCAGCTAGAGAATCAGCCTTAAATAACATCATCCCACCCCCACGTTCGCCCCAATATCCAGTTTTGGGGTGGTGTCCCCGATCGATTAAATCCTGCACGTAAGCCTTGTGCGCGGGAATATATCGATCGAATTCCGGCTTGGGTACGATTCCAGTTTCAATTTTGACAAACCAAGGCATGGAGGAGAGGGTAGGGGATAGGGGATAGGGGATAGGGCAAATTAGGAGAGTGGTAACTGAGAGACTGGGGTGAGAGCGATAGCGAGAAACTTATAACGCAGTTCTAAAACCTAATCTTTATTCCCTATCCCCAACCCCCAATCCCCAAGCCCCAAATTCTGAAAGTGGCAAAAATATTGTCAACAAATAGCCCGGGTGGACGTGTT